>JALYNA010000452.1 GCA_030773455.1 Actinomycetota bacterium | reverse complement strand
GAGCGCGGGGACGGCGGTTCAGCCGCGCAGGTGCTCGGCGTAGGTCCGCCGCCCGCACGAGCCGCGGGTCGGCAGCGCACCGCCGTCCCGGACCGCGGCCGACAGCCGCCCCGGCATCGGCGTGGTGATCACGCGGACCCCGGGTTCCCGGGCGGCGGCCCACGCCCGCGCCATCTCGACCGCGGTGAGCTCCTGCGGCCCGCCGTACTCGACGACGTCCCCGGCCGGCGGCCCGGCCGCCACCTCGGCGGTGCGGACGGCGGCCTCGGCCACGTCGACCGGCTGCAGCCGCCAGCCCATCGGCACCGGCAGCACCGGGCCGCGCCGGGCGGTGCCCAGCAGCTCGTCGACGAAGTGGTGGAACTGGGTGATGCGCAGCAGCGTCACCGGCAGGCCCGACGCCAGCAGCACCTGCTCGGCGGCGTACTTGGCGTGGTAGTAGCCGTAGGGAATCCGATCGACCCCGACGATCGAGACGAACACCAGGTGGCGCAGCCGGTCCCGGTCCACCGCCTGCACCAGCCGCCGCGCTCCGGCGACGTCGGCCTCCCAGTAGTCGCCGCGCGCGTCACTGGCCGCGTGCACCACCACCTCCGCGCCGGCCAGCGCCGCCGGCAGGTCCCGGCCGGTCGCCAGGTCCCCGCGCACCCCGCCCCGGCCGGTCCCCCGTCGCGACATCTGCCGCACGCGGGAGCCGCTGCCCTGCAGCTGGGCGACGACGAGGCGCCCGAGCCGCCCCGTCCCTCCGGTCACCAGAACGTCCATGCCGGCAGTCTGGCCGGACGGGTCCGTCCCGGCGTGCCGAGCCCACGGTATCTCACTGCGAGATACCGTGGCTCTCCGTGACGGCCACCGAACCGACCACCGACACCACCGACCCACGGCCGCACGAGTCCAGCGCCATGCAACGCGTCGGGATGCTGGTCCGCGATGCCCGGCTGCACCGTGGACTGACCCAGCAGCAGCTCGCCGAGCGATTGGGTACCAGCCAGAGCGCCATCGCCCGCATCGAGCAGGGCGGGCAGAACCTCACCCTCGAACTGCTCGGCCGGCTCTCCGAGGCGCTGGAGCAGGAGCTGTTCAGCGTCGGCCCGTCCGGGCCCGCCCACCTGCGTGTCACCGGCGGCGTGCCGCTGCGCGGCAGCGTCACCGTCAAGTCCTCCAAGAACGCCGCCGTCGCGCTGCTGTGCGCGGCCCTGCTCAACCGCGGCCGGACGACGCTGCGCAACGTGGCCCGCATCGTCGAGGTCGACCGGATCCTCGACGTGCTGCGCTCGATCGGGGTCTCGGCGACCTGGGAGGAAGCCGGGCACGACCTCACCCTCGTCGTCCCCGAGGAGCTGGACCTCGCCGGCATCGACGCCGACGCCGCCCGCCGGACCCGCAGCATCATCATGTTCCTGGGCCCGCTGCTGCACCGGGCGCCGGTCTTCGACCTGCCCTACGCCGGCGGCTGCGACCTGGGCACCCGCACGGTCGAGCCGCACATGATCGCGCTGCGCCCCTTCGGACTGGAGGTGGAGGCCCGCGGCAGGCAGTACCACGCCGCGGTCACCGCACCGGCCACGACCCATCGCACGATCGTGCTCACCGAGCGGGGCGACACCGTCACCGAGAACGCGCTGCTGGCCGCCGCCCGCGCCGAGGGGACGACGACCATCCGCAACGCCTCCTCCAACTACATGGTCCAGGACCTCTGCCTGTACCTGCAGCTGCTGGGCGTCGGCGTCGACGGCCTGGGCACCACCACCCTCGTGGTCCGCGGGAAGCCGGTGCTCGACGCCGACGTCGACTACACGATCAGCGAGGACCCGGTCGAGGCGATGAGCCTGCTGACCGTCGGCATCGTCACCGACTCGGAGCTGACGGTGTGCCGGGCGCCGATCGAGTTCCTCGAGATCGAGCTGGCCACCCTCGCCGAGATGGGGCTGCGGTACACCCTGTCCCCGGAGTACCTGGCCGCCAACGGGCACACCCGGCTGGTCGACGTCACCATCTCCCCGTCGCAGCTCAAGGCGCCGATCGACAAGATCCACCCGATGCCGTTCCCGGGTCTCAACATCGACAACCTGCCGTTCTTCGCCGTCATCGCCGCCGCCGCCACGGGCTCGACCCTGATCCACGACTGGGTCTACGACAACCGGGCGATCCACCTCTCCGACCTGACCCGGCTCGGCGCCGACGTCCGGCTGCTCGACCCGCACCGCGTGCTGGTCAGTGGCCCGACCCGCTGGTCGAGCGCCGAGGTGGTCTGCCCGCCGGCGCTGCGACCGGCGGTGTGCATCCTGCTGGCGATGCTGGCGGCCAAGGGGACGTCGGTGCTGCGCAACGTCGACATCATCGCCCGCGGCTACGAGCAGCTCTACGAGCGGCTGGTGGAGATGGGCGCCCGCATCGAGGTCTTCCACGACTGAAGCGGAGTGGGAGGGCGCGGATACTGCGTCCCTCCCACTCCGCCTCAGCGCTCCTGGTCGGTGGGGCGCACCAGCACCTCGTTGACCGCCACGTGGGGCGGCTGGGTGACCACGTAGACGATCGCCCGGGCGACGTCGTCGGACCGTAGGGTCCGCATGCTGCCGTACATCTGCTGCGCCGCGGCCTTCGCCTCGGCCTGGGTGATGTGGTCGGCCAGCTCCGTGGCCACCGCACCCGGCTCGACGAGGGAGATCCGCACACCCTTCGTCGTCACCTCCTGGCGCAGCGACTCGCTGAAGGCGTTCACCGCCCACTTGCTGGCGTTGTAGACACCGGCCCCCTTGCGGGCGGTGCGGCCGGCGACGCTGGAGACGTTCACGACGTCGCCCGAGCCCTGCTCGACCATGCCTTCGATCGCGGCGGAGGTCATGTACATCAGCCCCAGCACGTTGGTGGACACCATCCGGCGCCAGTCCTCGGGATCGGCTCCCACGATCGTGCCGAGCAGCATCACGCCGGCGTTGTTCACCAGGACGTCGAGCCCGCCGAGCTCGGCCCGAGTGCGGGCGACGGCGTCCCGGCAGGACGCCTCGTCGGTGACGTCGAGCGCGAGCTGGGCCACGCGCGCACCGCCGTCCCGCAGCTTGGTGGCCAGGGCGTCGAGCCGGTCGGCCCGCCGGGCACCGATGGCGACGGCGGCGCCGGCCTCGGCCAGGGCGACCGCGGTGGCCTCCCCGATCCCCGATGACGCGCCGGTGACCAGCGCGACCTTCCCGGACAGCGGACGGGCAGCCTCGGTCATGCGTCTCCTCCTCCGGGGCCGCCGGGCGCGGCCGTCGTCCCAGCCTGGCCGATGCCGCCCGTCCCGGCAGCGCGGGCGGCTCAGCCGGGCGGCGGCAGGGTGACGCCGAAGCCGCGGACCGCCAGCCGCACCAGCACCGGCCCGCCGCGCAGCAGGTCGTCGACCCGCGCTGCGGCGGCGGTCTCCAGGTCGCCCAGCCGCCGGGCATACGCGTCGGGGCCCTGGCGGCGGGCGGCGTCGAGCTGGCCGGCGTTGGCCCACACCCTGCGCCGGGACTCGCGCAGGAACACCCGGCTGGCGGTCCGGTTCACCGGGGCCAGCAGCCGGTCCAGCCGCGTCCGCCGTCCCCCGGCCCGGTGCAGCTCACCGTCCTCGGCGGCCACACGGGAGGCCAGCACGCGGTCGATCCGCTCGTGGTCGCGGCGGCGCAGGTCCAGCGCGGCCGGGTCATCGAACTCGGCCGGCGGGATGACCCGTACCAGCGACTGGGGCAGGTCGAGGTTGATGTGTGCGTTCATGCCGAGGAGGACGTGCGCCTCCGGCGGGAGGTCCGGGCGCGCGCCGAAGGCCAGCCGCCACGGCCGGGGTGGGGACGCCGGGTCGTGCCGGTGCGCGGTCAGCGCGTCGAGGTAGAGGACGGCGAAGTCGACGTCCCACTCCTCCACCCAGGCCGGGTCCTCGAAGTCGCCCGCGTCGATCGCCGCGCCGACGGCGACGGTGGTGCGCAGGTAGACGCCGAGGAAGAAGCGGGCGGGATCGCGGTCGGCCTCCAGCGGCTCGAGCAGCTGACCCATGCGGGCGACCAGCGCCGCGACGCTCCTCCCCACGGCGTGCGTCAGACCAGCGCGTCGAGGCCGTCGTCCGGGGGCAGCGTCATGCCAGCGTCCACCGCGGGGCGGTGCGGCTGGTCCAGGCCGCGCATGCGCGCCGCGTGCAGCGCCAGCAGGAGGTTCAGCCGCAACGTCGGGTCGGTGGTGAAGGGCCCGAGCAGCCGCTCCAGCTTGCCGATCCGGTACCGCATCGTGTTGTAGTGAAAGTGCAGCCGCCGGGCGGACTCCGCGACGTTGAGGTTGGTCTCCAGCAGCACCCGCAGCGTCTCCCGCAGGTCCGCCGAGTCCGGGTCGCCGGCGTCGGCCAGCGTGCCCAGCACCTCGTCGACGTAGTTGCGCAGCTCGGTGCTGTCCGGGATCAGCGACAGCAGCCGGAACACACCGAGCTGGTCGAAGTGGGTGACCGCCTGCGTGCCGTGGATCTCCTGGCCGACGCCCAGAGCCCGGGAGGCCTGCTGGTGGGCCTCGCCGAGCGCCGACAGGGAGCCGGCCGGGCGGCCGATGCCGGTGCCGAGCACCCGTCCGACGCGGCGCACCCGGGCGTTGACCCGCCCGGTCACCGCGGTCACCAGCGAGGTGATCTCCTCCGGCGTCCGCCCGTCGAGCGGCAGCACGGTGACGATCTCGGTGGACAGCCCGGCCACCGCGGCGCCGGAGACCTCGGTCTCCAGGGCGGCGCGCCAGCCGTCGGCCAGCCGGTCGAGGACGTCGAGGGCCCGCGTGGGGTCGGCCTGCGGGTCCGCGGCGGTCTCCGTGGCGGTCACCAGGACGACGACCGGGCCGTCGAGCCGCCAGCCGAAGGACCGGGTCTGGGCCAGCGCCCGCTCGGTGTGCCGCAGCGACCCGGCGACCAGCCGGCGCACCAGGTCCCCCTGGAAGCGCAGCTCGACGGAGTGCACCGCCTGCTGGCGGATGACCGACAGCGCCGAGACGACCGCCGCCCGCTCCAGCACCGCACCGGCGCCGACCAGCATCGGGCCGCTCCGGCGGACGGCGACCAGCCACCCGTGCCGCTGGTCGCCGGCCATGATCGGGGCGACCGCGTACTCCCCCACGCCGCCGGGCAGCTCGTGGTGCCCGGGAACGAGCAGGATGCCGTCGGCCGGGGAGAGGTCGGCGTCGGCGAGCACGGCGGCCGGGGTGACGACGGTCTGGTCGGCCCGCAGGCCGGAGACCCGCCGGGACGGCGCCATCATCGCCATCTCGTCCTCGGCCTCGGCGTCCAGCAGCCACAGCCAGTCGCTGATCTCGGCGACGTCCCCCTCCGGGCCGGCGCTGGTGACGATCTCGCGGTCGGGTCCCAGGCCCAGGACGGCGGCGCCCTCCAGGGAAACGGCGAGCTGCTCGGTGACCTCGGCCAGCCCTCCACCGCTGAGCGCGACGTCGATGAACTGGTCGTGCATGCGGGTGGACAGCGCCAGCGCCTCGCTCTGCTTGCCGACGACGGCGCCCAGCACCTCGCAGACGACGTCGCCCATCCGCACCGTCGCCGGCAGCTCCAGCACCGGCAGCCCCCGCCGGTCGGCCTCGGCGAGCACGTCGGCCGGCACCGGCGGGTGCCCCTCGGCCCGGCGGTAGGCCAGCGCCGCGGTGCCCATGGACTCCAGCCGCTCCACCAGGGCGCGGCAGTTGGCGGCGTCGGCCGGCGGCAGCCGCGCCCCGAGGACGACGAGGACGTCGGGGCCCGCGACCGCCAGCGGGTCGGCGGGGTCGTCGACCACCACGTAGCGGACGACGCGGCCCAGGCCGCTGCCGCCGGCGACCACCTCGGTCGCCGCCAGGCCGGGCAGCCGCAGCGCCTCGGGGAGGGTCAGACCCATGCGCTCCTGCCAGTTGGGCCGCTCGCCGCGGGTCTCGGCCATCGGCGCCTCCGCTGCCGACAGGTGACGCCGGGACGAGACCATGTGCTCACCCGGCGTGGGGACGACGCGGGAGGCTTCACGCTGGGTCACGGATCCCACTTTCTCAGTTGCGTATGCACAGAGCCACAGCGCAGCACCCTGTCAGGAGTGCCTGGAGCCACGATGCCATTCTTGGCGACTTCCGCCATATATGGGCATGCGACGCGCCGCTTAGTTTCGAGATCCGGTTCCACTCCGCCCGGTGGATGGTAGGCGGTTCCCGCCTCAGGGTGCCGTCCAGCCCCTCCAGCGGGTGCGCGGGACCAGGGCGGGGGTCTCCAGCCGACGGCGCCTCCCGTGGTCTTCCAGCGTGAAGAGGGTCGCCATGCGCACCATCGACGAGACCGCAGGCCCGGGCGAGAGCCGCCCCGGAGCTCGAACCTCCCCGCCCGGCCACGCCGCGCAGGCCGGACTACCGACCATCGCCCTGCCGCGCGAGTCCGCCCAGGCGACCGCGCGCACCGCTCCCGCCGCCCGTGCCGCCACCGCCGTGCCCGCCGCCGCGAGCACCGGTGTCGCCGACCTCCTGCGCGGCCCGGTCCGGCCGGCGCGCGTCCTGCTCAGCGTCCCCGCCGCCGTCTACCTGCAGGTCGCCACCGACCGCGGCGGCGACGTCGTCGCAGTGCTCACCAGCGACGCCGCGCGGCTCCCGCTGGCCTGCGTGCTCTTCCGCCCGAACAACGGCCGCCCCCTGGTGGCGCTGCCGCCCGACGCGCCGGCAGAGGTCGGTGCCGGGCGGATCGTCGTCGGCGACCTCGCCGTCAGCGCCGCCGCCTGGTGGGACCCGCGCCCCCGGCTGCCGCGCCCGCGCCCGGCCCTGCTGCCCGAGGGCGTGCGCCAACTGCGCAACGCGCTCTACGGTGAGGGCGTCCCGCACAGCGCCTTCACCCTCCCCGGCCTGCCGGCCGGCCCCGGTGGCCCGCTGGCGGCCCTGCGCGGCGCCGTC
>JALYNA010000451.1 GCA_030773455.1 Actinomycetota bacterium | reverse complement strand
CTCTACCACGCCGCGCTGGTCACCGGTGCCAACCACCTGGTCACGCTGGTCGCCGAGGCCGCGGACCTGTTGCGTACCGCGGGTGTCACCGAGCCGGGTCGGGTGCTCGCCCCGCTGCTCACCGCGGCACTGGACAACGGACTGCGCCGCGGGGACCGCGGGCTCACCGGGCCGGTCAGCCGCGGGGACGTCGGCACCGTGCGGCAGCACCTGGACACCCTCACCGAGCGGGCACCGGAGTCGGTCGCGGCCTACGTCGCGCTGGCCCGGCGCACCACCGAACGCGCGCTGGCCGCCGGCCGGCTCAAGCGGCACGAGGGCGCGCCGCTGGTCGAGCTGCTCGCCGGGGCCCGGTCCGACGACCCGGCCGGCTCCCGGTGAGCGCGCCGTCCCCCGTGGTGGTCGAGACGGCAGGCGAGCTGCGCACGATCGTCGCCGAGCTCCCTGGCCCCGTCGCGCTGGTGCCCACGATGGGCGCCCTGCACGAGGGGCACCGCGCCCTCGTCCGCGCCGCACGGGAGCGGGCCAGCAGCGTCGTCGTCTCGGTCTTCGTCAACCCGACCCAGTTCGGCCCCGGTGAGGACTTCGACCGCTACCCGCGCACCTGGGACGCCGACCTGGCCGCGCTGGCCGAGGAGGGCGCCGACGTCGTGTTCCATCCGTCGGTCGACGAGGTCTACCCGCCGGGCGCGGTGGGCGTCACCGTCCACCCGGGCCCGCTCGGCGATGTGCTGGAGGGCGCCGTACGCCCCGGCCACTTCGCCAGCGTGCTGACCGTCGTGGCCAAGCTCTTCGGCCTGGTCCGGCCCGACCTCGCCCTCTTCGGCGAGAAGGACTACCAGCAGCTCACGCTCATCCGGGCCATGGCCCGCGAGCTGGCCCTCGGCGTCGAGGTGGTCGGCGTGCCCACCGTCCGGGAGGACGACGGCATGGCGCTGTCCTCCCGCAACCGCTACCTCTCCCCGGAGCAGCGGGTCGCCGCCGCCACGATCTCCCGGGCGCTGCGCGCGGGAGCGGACGCCGGACCGCAGGGGCCCGACGCCGTCCTCGCCGCTGCGCGGCACGTGCTGGCCGCCGCTCCCGGCCTGCTGTGCGACTACCTCGAGCTCACCGGCCCCGACCTCGGCCCGGCGCCGGCCGCCGGCCCCGCCCGGCTGCTGGTCACCGCCCGCGCCGGCAGCACCCGGCTCATCGACAACACCGCGGTCACACTCACCCACCCGACCCAGCCCACGGGGGACCCGCGATGATGCGCACGATGCTCAAGTCCAAGATCCACCGGGCGACGGTCACCCAGGCCGACCTGCACTACGTCGGGTCGGTGACGGTCGACGAGGACCTTCTCGACGCCGCCGACCTGATCCCCGGCGAGCAGGTCGCCATCGTCGACGTCACCAACGGCGCGCGGCTGGAGACCTACGTCATCCCGGGCGAGCGGGGCAGCGGCGTCATCGGCATCAACGGCGCCGCCGCGCACCTGGTGCACCCGGGCGACCTGGTCATCCTGATCAGCTACGGCCTCATGGACGACACCGAGGCCAAGTCGTCCATCCCGAAGGTCGTGCACGTCGACGGCGCCAACCGGATCGTCGAGCTGGGCGGTGACCCCGCCGCGCCGTCCCCGGGTGTGCAGGGCCAGGTCCGGGGCGACACGATCCACCGGTGAGCCTCGTCGCGGCCGACCGCGTCACCGGACTGCCCCGCCGCCTCGCGGCGCCCACGCCGGGCTGGGAGCTCGCTGCCGACGTCTGCGTCGTCGGCTCCGGCATCGCCGGGCTGTGCGTGGCCCTGCACGCCCGGGCGGCGGGACTGTCGGTCGCCGTCGTCACCAAGGTCCGGGTGGACGACGGGTCGACCCGCTGGGCGCAGGGCGGCATCGCGGCCGTGCTCGACCCCGCCGACACCCCGGAGGCGCACGCCCGCGACACCGAGGTCGCCGGTGTGGGGCTGTGCGAGCCCGATGCGGTGTCCGTGCTGGTGCACGAGGGTCCCGAGCGGTTGCGCCAGCTCATCGGGTGGGGTGCCGCCTTCGACCGCGACCCCGCCGGGACGCTGCTGCTCACCCGGGAGGGCGGGCACTCCGCCGACCGGATCGTGCACGCCGGCGGCGACGCCACCGGCTCCGAGGTGCAGCGCGCGCTGCAGGACGCCCTCCGCGCCGACCCCGGGGTCACCCTCGTGGAGCACGCGATGGTGCTCGACCTGCTCACCGACGCCGCCGGCCGCGCCGCCGGGGTCACCCTGCACGTGCTGGGCGAGGGCAGCGCCGACGGCGTCGGCGCGGTGCGCGCCCGCGCGGTCGTGCTGGCCACCGGCGGCATGGGACAGGTCTACGCCGCCACCACCAACCCGCCGGTCTCCACCGGGGACGGCGTCGCGCTCGGCCTGCGTGCCGGGGCGGTCGCCACCGATCTGGAGTTCGTGCAGTTCCACCCCACTGCCCTCTACCTCGGCCCGGGCGCGCGCGGCCAGCAGCCCCTGGTCAGCGAGGCGCTGCGCGGAGAGGGCGCGGTGCTGCGCGACGGGGCGGGGGAGCGGTTCATGCTCGGTGCCCACCCGTCGGCCGAGCTGGCGCCCCGCGACGTCGTGGCCAAGGCGATCACCCGGGTGCAGCTGCGCGACGGCGTCGACCACGTCTGGCTCGACGCGCGCGACGTGCCCGACCTGGCCCAGCGGTTCCCGACGATCGTGGCCAGCTGCCGCGCGGCCGGCGTGGACCCGTTCACCGACCTCGTCCCGGTCACCCCCGCGGCGCACTACGCCTCGGGTGGCCTGGTCACCGACCTGGCCGGGCGGACGACGGTGCCCGGGCTCTACGCCTGCGGGGAGGTGGCCTGCACCGGCGTCCACGGGGCCAACCGGCTGGCGTCGAACTCGCTGCTCGAGGGTCTGGTCTTCGCCGCCCGCATCGGCGCGGAGCTGGCCGAGCGGCTGCCGCCGTCGTCCCCCGTCGTGCCGCAGACCCCCGCGCCGTCCGGGCTGCTCGGCCCCGGCGGACGGCGCGTGGTCACCGAGACGATGTCGGCCCGCGTCGGCGCGCTGCGCAGCGGTGCCGGGCTG
>JALYNA010000450.1 GCA_030773455.1 Actinomycetota bacterium | reverse complement strand
TCACCCTGCTTGTGCAGGTCGTAGGCCTGCAGCAGGCTCTCCAGCGCCACCAGCTGGCTGAACAGGTAGTGGTACGCGCGGCCGCGGTTGCGCTCGAACGCGTTCCACTTCTCCGGCACCCGCCACTGCACCTCCCGCTCGCCGGTCTCGCCCTTCGGCACGAGGAAGCGCATGCCCGAGCCGGTGGCCGCCATGAACCGGCTCTCGGGCATCTTCTGGGCCTTGGCGGTCATGAGGAGGCGGGAGTAGCAGCCGGCCTCCACGACCTGGCGGTCCCAGCGCGGGGTGCACGCCCAGGTGTACTTGTCCTTCCAGTTCTTGGCGCCAGGCTTGGGCAGCGTCCGCTTGTTCCAGGGGTGGTAGGGCGACAGCGGGTTGCCCAGCGGGTCGGTCGGGAACCGGGTGGTCGAGGACTCCTCGTAGTAGGAGTGCTCGACGAACTCCTCCCACCCGATGTTGAGGTCGGTGAGCCGGGTGGTCAGCAGCTCGCCGCCGATCACCACGCCCGGCGTGGACCAGCGCTTCTCGCCCCAGGCGTTGCAGTTCTCGTAGGTGGCGTCGTAGGCCCAGGGGTCGTCCCAGTAGCCGGGGTCGATCTGGTTCGCCGGCCGGTAGCCGGTCAGCTGGTACCGCTCGTCGGCCTCGTAGAAGAACGTGGGGATGTCGTCCCACACCGCCATCATCCGCTGGGCGTAGTCGAAAATCTTGCCCAGGCGCGAGTGGTACTCGTTGAGCGCCTGCAGGGTCAGCGTGGTCGACACGCCCCCGGGCACCACGTTCTCCGGGTGCGGGTACTTGCCGGTCAGCAGGACGACCATCTCGCGGGAGAGCCGGGTGAACTCCAGGCCCTCGCGGTACAGCTTCCCGGTCAGGGGGTTGAGCGCGGACATCAGGTCGGCCATCGTGGCGAAGCCGTGGATGTGCGCGCTGGGGCACGGCCACGCCTCGGCCTTCGGCCACAGCTCCGGGTTGGTCGTCTTGACCACCGATTCCGAGTAGTCCGGCCCGGCGAGCAGGTACAGGTGCAGCGGGTTGTCGTAGCCCATCTCCGCCGCCTCGGTCATGTTGCGCACGACGGTGCCGAGCGGCGGCGGCGTGATGCCCATGGCGGACTCGATGGCGTACGCCGCCGCGTGCGAGTGCACCCCGCCGCAGACACCGCAGGCCCGGGACGACACGAAGATCGCGTCGCGCGGGTCGCGGCCCATGAGGATCACCTCGTACCCGCGGAACAGCGTGGCGACGGCGTGCGAGTCCAGGTAGGCGCGGTTCTCCAGGTCGGCCGTCACGTGCACGGCCATGGCGCCGGCGATGCGGGTCACCGGGTCCATGTTGAGGTCCTTGATGTGGCCGTTGCGGGCCACCAGCCGCTCGATCCGCGCGGTGCGCTCCTCTTCCGTCATCCCGACGTCGGGCTTGGTCACCGTCACGTCGTACGGATTGGGGATGCCGCCGCGCAGCGTGGCCCGCCCGCGCTCGTCGAACTCGACCGGCAGGGTCTTGAAGCACATGGCGACTCCTGGTGTGCGGGCGGATCGTGGTCAGACGCGGGGGTTGGGACTGCCGCCGCTCGGGGCCTCGTCCCGCTTCCCCCAGACGTCGGCCTTGGCCTTCCCCCGGTCCCCGGAGCGGCGGAGGGCGTCGTAGAACCTGTGGTTGACCTCCGCCAGCGCCGACGGCTCGGCCTTCTCCCGGCCGAACCCCGACGGCGTCGCGCCCTGCCGGTCCCAGCGCACCTCCCGGTTGAGGTGGTTGTTGCTGAACTTGCGCAGGGGCCGGATGACGCTGCCCACCATCCGGGAGACCGTGGTGGAGGCGAACGAGCCGGGCGGGCGCTTGTAGAACGGGGTGAACTTGTCGGGGAAGCCCGGCATGGTGCAGCCGATGCAGGGCCCGCCCGCGTTCATGCAGCCGCCGACGTGGTTGATCATCCCGCGCGAGGTGATGTTGCAGTTGACGACCGGCCCCCAGCAGCCGACCTCGACGAGGCACTCGGGGTCGCCGAACTCCTGCGCGAACGTGCCCTCCTCGTAGTACGCGCCCCGGACGCAGTGGCGGTGCACCGTCTCGCCGAACAGCCAGGCCGGCCGGCCGAGCTCGTCGAACTCCGGCAGCGGGCCGAATCCCTGGAGGAAGTACAGGATCGCCGCCACGGTCTCGGTGAAGTTGTCACCGATCGGCGGACAGCCGGGGACGTTGACCACCGGGACGCCGAAGGT
>JALYNA010000449.1 GCA_030773455.1 Actinomycetota bacterium | reverse complement strand
GCGCAGGAGGCGCACAACTCCGGTCGGCGGGTGACCACGCACGCCATCGGGCGGGCCGGCATCCACAACGCCCTGCTGGCCGGCATCGACTCCATCGAGCACGGCTTCTACCTCGACGACGAGCTGCTGGACCTGGCCGTGGACCGGGGGACCTTCCTGGTCCCGACCATGCTCGCCGTCGACGGGATCATCCGGAACGGCCAGGCCGGTGGCATCCCCTCCTGGGTCGTGGACAAGGCCGAGGCCGAGGCCCAGCAGCAGCGACGCAGCTTCGCCGCCGCGGTGTCGTCGGGCATGCGGATCGCCGCCGGCACGGACGCCGGGACGCCGTTCAACCCACACGACGACCTCGCGGCTGAGCTCGGCCTCATGGTGCGGCACGGCCTGACCCCGATGCAGGCGCTGGTCGCGGCCACCGGCGGCGCCGCCGAGAACCTGGGCCTGGCGCACGAGATCGGCACGGTGGAGGTGGGGAAGCTCGCCGACCTGGTCCTGGTGGACGGCGATCCGCTGGAGGACATCGCCGCCACCGGCCGGGTGGTGCTGGTGGTCAAGGACGGCCTCGTCCACCGCGACGAGCTGGTAGGCACCGGACCGGCGGTGCCCACCGCGGCCTGAGCCGTCCGACCGTCCCCGACGCTCCCTCGGGCGGCGGAGACGGTCGTCCGCACCGCCAGGGACGGCGGGTCGGTCAGTAGGCGAGCCGGTGCAGGGCGGTGGCCAGCACCGAGGCGCCGCGGGCGCAGTCGGCCGGCGAGGTGTACTCGGCGGGGGTGTGGGAGCGCCCGGCCACGCTGGGCACGAAGACCATCGCCGTCGGCACGCGGGAGGCCATCAGCTGGCTGTCGTGCCCGGCCCCGCTGGGCATCCGCCGCCAGCTCGCGCCGCAGCGGTCGGCGGCGTCCCGGCAGACGTCGAGCAGGCTCTGGTCCAGGATGGCCGGTTTCTCGTCCTTGTTCCTGACGACCTCCACCTCGACCCCGTGCCGCTGGGCGACGGCGTCGCAGATCCGGTGCACCTGGTCCAGCAGCCGGTCGCGGACGGCGAGGTCGGGGTGCCGCAGGTCCAGCGAGAACTGGACCAGCCCGGGCACGACGCTGGGCTGCCCGGGCTCGACGGTCCACCGCCCGGTGGTGGCCACCGCGGGCCGGCCCTCCTGCTCGACGGTCAGGGTGACCTCCCGGGCCATCTGCGCGGCCGCCTGCAGGGCGTCCGCGCGCAGGTCCATCGGGGTGGCTCCGGCGTGGTCCTGCCGGCCGCGGACGGTGATCGTCTCCCAGGCGATGCCCGGGATCACCTCCACGAGGCCGATGTCGACGCCCTCGTCGGCCAGCACCCGGCCCTGCTCGATGTGCAGCTCGAGGAACGCCCGCAGGTCGGAGCGCTCGGCGGTGGCCACGGCGCCGGGGTCCAGGCCGGCCCGGCGCATGGCCTCGGCCATGGAGACGCCGTCGCGGTCGACGAGCCGCTCCGGCTCGTTCGCGGCGATCAGGCCCAGCATGGCCCGGGTGCCGAAGAAGTTGGCGGGGAAGCGGCTGCTCTCCTCCTCGCAGAGGGCGACCACCTCGAGGGTGGTGGTGGGGGTGCCGTGCGCCCGCAGCGCCGCCAGCGCCGCGAGACCGCCGACCACCCCCAGCGCGCCGTCGTACTTCCCACCCGAGGGGACGCTGTCGACGTGGGAGCCGGTGAGGACGACGCCGTCCCCGGAGCCGGGCAGCCGGCCGAACACGTTGCCGACCGCGTCGACCCGGCCCTCCAGGCCGGCGTCGCCGATCCACTCGAGCAGGCTGTCCCGGGCCCGCTGCCAGGCCTCGTCGTACATGAACCGGTACATGCCGTCCGGGGTCTCCCCGATGGCGCCGAGCTCGGCCAGGTACGTGCTGAGGAGTTCCTCGTCGACGCGGATCGCGTCGATGCCCGACGGCACGGCGTCACACTCCCGTCTCGGGCAGCACCGACCAGGACGCCGGGTCCAGGTTGGCGCCGCACACCAGGGCACCCACCGTCGACCCGGGCGCAGCGACGTACGCGCCGCACAGCAGCGCGGCCAGCGCCGTCGCCCCGCCGGGTTCGGCGAGCACCCGCAGTTCCTCCCACAGCACCCGTTGAGCGTGCCGGATGGCGTCGTCAGGGACCAGGACCGACTCGGCCACGTACCGGCTGGTCACCTCGTGCGCGATGGTGCCCAGCCGCCGGGCGCCGAGAGCGTCCGCGGCGATGCCACCCACCTCCACGTCGACCGGTTCCCCGGCGCGCCGGGCTGCGTGCAGGGTCGGCGCCGCCTGGGGCTCCACCGCGACCACGGCCACGCTGTCGGTGTACCAGGTGGCGCACCCGGCGATGAGCCCGCCGCCACCGACGGCGACCAGGACGACGTCCAGGTCGGGGCGCTGCTCGGCGAGCTCGGCGGCGACCGTCCCCTGGCCGGCGACGACCTCGGGCTGGTCGTAGGCGTGCACCCGCAGCGCACCGGTGCGGTCCCCCTGTTCGGCGCTGGCGGTGAAGGCCTCGGCGTAGGTCGCGCCGACGGCGGTGACCTGGGTGCCGTAGCGCCGGATCCGTTCCTGCTTGGCCGCCGGTGCGGTGGCCGGCACGAAGATCTCGGCCCGGACCCCGATCGCCGAGGCGGCGTAGGCCACGGCGGCACCGTGGTTGCCGCCGGATGCGGCGATCACCCCGGCAGGAGGGACGGCGGCGGACAGCAGGGTGTTGAACGCACCCCGGACCTTGAAGGACCCGGAGTGCTGCATCCCCTCCAGCTTCAGGGCGATGTCGTGGGACAGCCCGACCCGTGCGCCGTCCAGGACGACGACGGGGGTGCGGCGTACGTACGGTGCGATCCGCCGGGCCGCGGCCTGCACCTCGGCGCGGGCGACGGTCACCGGTGGCCGAGGCCGCCGGGGCCGTGGTCGGCCGGCACGCGCTCGTCGGCAGGAGGCGGCCCGGGCGGCGTCCCGTCGCCGAACGGCGAGCCGCCGAGCTCCTCGCGCCCGTGCGGGGTCAGCCAGACCGACGTGTCCGGCCCCTGCGGGATGACCTGGGTCGGATTGATGTCGGTGTGGACGACGTAGTAGTGCTCCTTGATCTGCGGGAAGTCGGTCGTGTCGCCGAAGCCCGGGGTCTGGAACAGGTCGCGCGCGTAGGCCCACAGCACCGGCATCTCGGTCAGCTTCGACCGGTTCGTCTTGAAGTGGCCGTGGTAGACGGGGTCGAAGCGGGCCAGCGTGGTGAACAGCCGGACGTCGGCCTCGGTGATCGTGTCGCCCATCAGGTAGCGCTGCCCGGCGAGCCGCTCGGACAGCCAGTCCAGCGCGGTGAACAGCCGGTCGTAGGCCTTGTCGTAGGACTCCTGGGAGCCGGCGAACCCGCACCGGTACACGCCGTTGTTGACCTCGGTGTAGATCCGCTCCATGACGTCGTGCATCTCGTCGCGCAGCTCCTCCGGATAGAGGTCCGGCGCGCCGTCGCGGTGGAACTCCGTCCACTCGGTGGAGAAGTCCAGCGTCATCTGCACGAAGTCGTTGGTGACGACCTGCTTGGTGGGGACGTCGACGATCGCGGGCACCGTGATGCCACGGTCGTAGCCGGGGTAGCGGGCGAGGAAGGCCTCCTGCAGCCGCTCGTAGCCCAGCACCGGGTCGCGGCCGCCGGGGTCGAGGTCGAAGGTCCAGGACCGCTCGTCGTGGGTCGGCCCGCACATGCCCATGGAGATCGCCTGCTCCAGGCCGAGCAGCCGCCGCACGATGACCGCCCGGTTCGCCCACGGGCACGCCCGCGCGACGACCAGCCGGTATCGCCCGGCCTCCACCGGCCACTCACCGGATCCGTCGCCGGTGATCCGGTCGGTGATGTAGTTGGTGTCCCGCCGGAACTCCCCGGTGGTGACGTAGCCCGAGCCGCTGTTCTGTTCTGACACGGACTCCAGCTTCACCGACTCCCCGCCGCGGCGCCTGTCAGAAGCGTGCGGTGGTCGCCTCGTCCCGCTCGCCGCTGAAGTAGCGTTCCAGCACCTCGCCGAACACCCGCTCGTCCGGTGCACCCGCCTCGAACAGGGTCATCGACGAGCGCAGCTTCATGGCGTCGGTCGACCCGAGCACCCGCACCGGGTCGCGGCCGGGCAGCTCCAGCAGCGCCTGCGCGCACTCGACCAGCCGCGGCCCCAGCACCGGATGCATCGCGTAGGCCCGTGCCTCCTCCAGCCCGGAGACGGCGTACCGCTGCGCCGTCGGGCTGTGCCCAAGGCCGGCGACCTGCGGGAACACGAACCACACCCAGTGGCTGCGCTTCGCGCCGGCGCGCAGCTCGCGCAGCGCCTGGTCGTACACGCCGCCGTCCTGGGCCCGGACGAACCGTTCGAGGTCGAAGGGGTCGCTCACGACCCCTGCATGTCCCCTCCGGACCGGGACCAACCGCGCAGTCGGGTGGAGCCGGGGTGCCGGGTGCCGAAGACCTGTCCATGACCATCGATCGCGACCGTCGCCGGCACACACCTGGCCGGGCCCGGCGCCGCCTCGGTGCCGCCCTGCTGGTGAGCCTGGCCCTGAGCGTCACGGCAGCCTGCGGGTCGCAGGCGACCACCGGGGGGACGGCGGCTCCGGACAGTCCCGTCCCGAGCACGACGCCGCCCCCTCCGCCCCCGCCGTCGGTGCCGTGGCCGCTGACCGGGGTCGACAGTGCCGGCGCGGACGTCGGCCGACCCGCGGTCGCGGTCAAGATCGAGAACTCCGTGGTCGCCCGGCCGCAGACCGGTCTGGGCACTGCCGACGTGGTGTGGGAGGAGATGGTCGAGGGCGGGATCAGCCGCTACGTCGCCGTCTACCACTCCACCCTGCCGCCCACGGTCGGGCCGGTGCGCTCGGTCCGCCCGATGGACCCGGCCATCGCCGCTCCGCTGCACGGCCTGCTGGCCTACACCGGAGGGCAGCGGTCCTTCGTCGACGCCGTCCGCGCGGCCGGCCTGCAGGACGTCAGCAGTGACTCCGGCGCCGCCGGCTACTCCCGGGTCAGCGGCCGGGCAGCGCCGCACAACACCTACGCTGACCCGGCCGCGCTCCTGGCCCAGGCCGACCCCGGCCACGCGGGAGCGCCGCCCGCCCAGTTCGTCCACGCGGGCCCGGGTGAGCAGCCCACCGCCGTCGTCGCCGGCACGCCGGCCGGGGTCCTGGACCTGCGGCTGTCCCGGATCGCCACGCCGCGGTGGACGTGGAGCCAGCCGGACGGCGCCTGGCTGCGCGCCGAGGGCGCCACCCCGGCGGTCGAGGCCGACGGCACCCCGCTGCGCGCCACGAACGTCGTCGTGCTGCGCGTCGACGTCGTCAACACCCGCTACGTGGACAGCGCGGGCAACCCGGTCCCGGAGACGGTGCTGGTCGGCGGGGGAGAGGCGCTGGTGGCCACCGGCGGGCGCACCGTCCCCGCCACGTGGAGCAAGGGCTCGGTCGCCGACCCGGTCGCCCTCACCGGCGCGGACGGCGGACCGGTGCGGCTGGCGCCGGGCACCACGTGGGTCGAGCTGGTGCCGACGGCGACCGGCTCGGTCATCGTCGGCTGACCGGGGTCAGGGCCTCCCGGCGCCGGACAGGGCCGCGGCCAGGAAGCGAACCATGGTCGCGGTCAGCAGCTTGCGCGAGACCGACCGCCGGAAGTCGTGGCCCTCGCCCTCGAGCTCCAGGTACTGCACCGACCGGCCCAGCTCGCGCAGCGCCAGGACGACCTGGTGCGCCTCGCCGATCGGCACGTTCGTGTCGTGCTCACCGTGGATCACCAGCAGCGGGACGTCGATGGCGTCGGCGGCCCGCAGCGGTGAGATGTCCTCCAGCAGCGCCCGGTCCCGCTCCGGGTGGCCGTACTTCGACACCGCGGCCGCGGCGGTCCACGGGTCGCTGTCCCGGTAGAAGGTGACCAGGTCGGACATGCCGCAGATGTCGACGCCCGCGGCGAACACGCCGGGGGAGGAGGCCAGCGAGGCCAGGGTCAGGTAGCCGCCGTAGGAGCGGCCGGACACCGCGATGCGGTCGGGGTCGGCGACGCCGGCCTCCACCAGGTGCGCTGCTGCGGCCACGACGTCGGCGAACGCGTGGTAGCGGCCGTGCAGGTCGTCGGCGTGCACGAACTCGCGGCCGAACCCCGACGAGCCGCGGATGTTGGGCGCGAACACGGTGATGCCGGCAGCGGCCAGCGCCTGGTGCTCGGGGTCGAACGTGGGCCGCTCCTGCGCCTCGGGACCGCCGTGCAGCCACAGCACCGCCGGCCCGGTCCCCTTCAGTCGGCTGGGTGCCCGGTATAGCCAGCCGGTCAGCGGCAGCCCGTCGTGCCCGGCGAAGGTCTCCAGCGTCGGGACGACGAGCCGCCGCCCCGGCAGCGGTGGCGAGGAGGTGACCCGGGTCCAGCCGTGCGTCGTGGTGTCCAGGTGCCACAGCTCGCGGGGGCGCGTCGGCCCCTGCACGCCGAGCACCACGCTCGAGCCGTCGCGGCTGAGTACCGGGTCGGCGGCCACCAGCCCGGGCAGGCCCGAGATGGGTGTGCGGCCCCCCGTGCAGGTGTCCATCAGCTCCAGCTCGCTGCGCCCGGCCACGTTCCAGACCAGCAGCAGCAGCCGGCCGGCGTCGTCGGCGTCGATGAACTCCAGCTCCGCGTCGTCCCGCGCGGCCAGGGTCCGGGCCTCACCGCGCCACCCGTTCGGGCCGAACGGCAGCCCGATCAGCTGACGCCGGGGCAGGCCGACGTCGGAGGCCAGGTACACGTAGACCGGGCCACCGTGCTCGGCCGGAGCGGGGCGGATGAGCGCGACCTCGGTGGAGCCGGTCGCACCGTGGGGCAGCACGCTGAGGTCCTCGTCGGTGAGCCGGTCGACCACGACGACGTACTGCTGCCCGCGCTCGCCGTCGCGGACGACGATGAAGCGCTCCTCCAGGGACACGTCGAGCACGTGGATCAGGTGGCCCTCGGCCAGCGGGTCGAGCCGGCCGGTCGCCGGGTCGGCGAGGAAGCAGCGGGTCGGCACACCCTCGGCGGCGCCGGGGAAGGTGACGACGAAGCGGTGCCCACTGCGGGTCCAGGGCCCCAGCTCGGCGTGCGTGGTCGCGTCGCCGGCGACCCGGCGGGCGTCGCTGCCGTCGGGCCGCACCACCCACACCGCCGTCCGGACGCCGCCGTCGGTGGCGACCTCGCAGGTGAGCCAGCCGCTGTCGGCCGCCCACCGCACGGAGACGACGGGGTCGTCGGAGAGCCGGATGTGCCGCGCCGCCGGCCGGTGCCCGTCGAGCACGACGTCCTGGATGTACACCTGGGGAACGCCCGAGCGGTCGCTGATGAAGGCGACCTGCCGGGCATCCGGCGTCATGTTGGGACCCCAGCTGCCCCAGGCGTCGACGAGCGCGTCGCCCAGCGCGACCGCGTCCTCGACGACCGTCGGGTCCGCGTCCACGTACGTCGTCACCGTGCCGAGTCCCTCCGTGTCCTGCAGCTGCATCCCGAGCGGCGCCGCCGGCCGGCGCATGCGGGCCGGGGATGGTCCGGAGCGTCCGGCCCGTTCCGCCGTCCCCGCCCGGTCCAGGGCTGCGCCCCCGGGCCGCCGGGCCGCGCACCGCTGTGCCCACGGTACGGGCACGCGGCGGCTCCGGACCGCGGGCACGCTCAGAGGTAGCCGCCCTCCGGTGGCGGCCCGGCGTGCTCCTGTCCCAGCCGCTCCTCCCGCACCGCGTAGAGCTCGGCCAGGGTGAGCGACTCGCGGGGGACCGACGCTCCCGCGCCGAGCCAGGCCTCGGCCTGGGCGCGGGTGAAGCGGTCGAAGGGCACCTGGGCCAGGCACCGCCCGGGGCGCACGACCGCCGGGTGCAGCCGGCCGACGTCCTCGTTGGTGGTGAGCAGGACGACGACGCGCAGCCCGTGCCCGAGGATGCCGTCGCAGAGGTTGAGCAGCCGGCCCAGGGAGGCGCCGGCCCGGGCGCGGGCGTCGGCGCGCAGGTACTCGTCGCAGTCCTCGGCGACGACCAGCCGCCACCGCGACTCCTCCTGCCGGCTCGAGGTCGCCCCGGCCACCTCGAGCAGGTACTGCGGACGGGAGAACAGCTGCTCGGGGTCGAGCACGTAGTGGGTGTCACACCACGGCGCCCACGCCCGGGACAGGGCGCGCACCGCCGTCGTCTTGCCGGTGCCGGGATCGCCGTGCCAGAGCACCAGCCGGCCCTGCCGGGAGGGGACGTCGCGGTGGGCCATCAGCGTCGCCAGCCGCCCAGCCGTCGACGGCGGGTAGTTGCCGTCGACCTCGTCCCAGGCCGGTGCCTCTACCTTGCGGGAGGTCAGCTCCCCGCCGTCCTCACCGGCCGACCAGAACCGCATGCGGACCGCGCCCTCCGGCTCCGGCACCGCCTCCGCGACCCGGCGCAGCACCTCGGCCAGGCAGTCCTCGGTGGCGGCGACATCGGCGCCCACGACCTCCACGTACGTGACGCCGTCCCGCGCCTCCACCTGCACCAGGAGGCCGGGCAGCCCGGCGACGACGGTGGCCGAGGAGGTGCTGCGCTGGTCCAGCCGGACGACGGCGCCCTCGGGGAGCAGCGGCCGCAGCGCGTCGACGGCACCCGGCGCCGTCCCGGAACGGTGGACCGGCATGCCGCCGCCGAGCAGCGCCTCGGTCAGCAGGCCGTCCGGGAGCTCGTGGGGATAGGTGGCGGAGAGGCGCCACTGGGCCTGCGGGTCGAGCACGGACGGGGCCTCCGGGAGGGACGAGGGTCGGGGACCGGCACGGTATCGGCGGCCACCGACAGGCCGCACCGCAGTTGCCGGTACGCGGAACGGCCCCGACCGCTTCGGCCGCCGCCGTGCTCTGGCACGCTGCGCCCACCGCCGCCGCCCGCAGGAGGACCGCCCGTGCCGCCCTCGCCAGGCCCGCTCGCGGGGCTCACCGTCGTGGAGCTGACGTCGACGTTCCTCGGCCCGTACTGCGCGGTGCTCATGGCCCAGATGGGCGCGCGGGTCATCAAGGTCGAGCCGCCGGCGGGCGACATCATCCGCGGCGTCGGCGACGAGCGCGGCTCCGGGCTGGGGCCGGCGTTCCTCACCTTCAACCGGGGCAAGGAGTCCGTCGTCCTCGACCTGACGACGCCCGGCGGCTGGGAGGCCCTCGACCGGCTCGTGGACGAGGCCGACGTGGTGCTGCACAACATGCGGCCGGGTGCCGCTGCCCGGCTCGGCATCGACGCGGCGACGGTGCTGGCCCGCAACCCGCGGGTCGTCCACTGCGCCGCCGTCGGCTACGGCTCCGGCGGGCCGTACCGCGACGAGCCGGCCTACGACGACGTCGTCCAGGGCGTCTCCGGCCTGGCCGCCGTGCAGGGGGGCGCGGGGGACCCGCAGTACGTGCGCACCCAGGTCGTCGACAAGACGGTCGGCGTCATGGCGCTGGCCGCCATCCTCGCCGCCCTGCACGAGCGGTCGGTGTCCGGCCGCGGGCAGGCCGTCGAGGTGCCGATGTTCGAGTCGATGGCGAGCTTCCTGCTCATGGAGCAGCAGGGCGGCCGGGTGTACGCCGGGCGCACCGGTGGTACCGGCTACGCCCGGACGGCGTCGCCCTACCGCCGCCCGCACCGCACCGCCGACGGCGTCATCTCGGTGCTGCTCTATACCGACGCGCACTGGCGCGAGTTCTTCGGGCTGGTCGGCCGGACCGACCTCGCCGGCGATGCGGAGCTGGCCTCCATCGGCGGGCGCACCCGGCGGATCGACGAGCTCTACCGGCTGGTTGACGACGAGCTGGCCCGCCGTCCCACCTCGTACTGGCTGCAGGCACTGCGCGAGCGGCACGTCCCCGCCATGCCGGTGAACACCGTCGAGGACCTCTTCGCCGACGAGCACCTGGCCGCGGTCGGGTTCTTCGAGCAGGTCGAGCACCCGACCGAGGGCACGCTGGTGCACGCCCGGCTGCCGTGGACCTTCTCCCGCAGCGGCGCGCCGTCGACGCCGGGAGCACCCGCGCTCGGGCAGCACACGCAGGAGACGCTGCGCCGCCTCGGGCTCGACGGGGACGCCGGGCTCAGCGGGGAGCGGCCCGCTCCGCAGTGAGGCCGCGGGCGGCCCGCTCGGCGGACAGGATCAGCGCGGCCGCGGCGAGCGCGCAGGCCGCGACCACCCCGAAGGCCAAGCCGTACCCCGCCGTGCTGATGAGGGCGCCGGCCGCCACCGGCGCGACCACCCGGCCGGCCTGCCCGGCCACGGCCTGGCCGCCGGAGACCGACGCGAAGACGGCGGCGGGCACGTAGCCGCCCAGCAGCGCCGGGCGGGCGATGTGGAGAACGCCGAAACCCGCCCCGAACAGGAGGACGAACAGCACCGTCGACGCCGGCTGCGGCAGCGCGAACAGCAGCGCGACGCCCACCGCCTGGCCCCCGATCAGCGTCGCGGTGACCCGGCCGAGGCCCAGCCGCCCGGCCAGCACGGTGAGCGCCACCCGCCCGGCCACCGACATCG
>JALYNA010000448.1 GCA_030773455.1 Actinomycetota bacterium | reverse complement strand
GTATCGGCCGGTCTGGTCGCCCTCACCGGCCCCGGTGTGCAGATCACGCTGGACGACGCCCCGCGGCGGCCCGACGGCTCGCTTCCCCTCGGCGCCCGGCCCGACGACGTCGTCATCCACCAGTCCGACGTGCAGGCCGTCGTGAACTCCGTGTGGGCCGCCGGCGCGGACGCGGTGGCGATCATGGACCAGCGGCTGATCGCGACCAGCGCCGTCCGCTGTGTCGGCAACGTCCTGCTGCTGCACGGCCGCACCTGGTCCCCGCCGTTCGTGGTCACCGCGATCGGGGAAGCCGACGCGATCCGCGCCCAGCTGGCCGCCTCGCCGCAGGTGCAGGTGTTCCAGCAGGCAGTCGAGGACTACGGCCTGGGCTTCGCCGTCCAGCAGCGCGGCGAGGTCACCCTGCCGGCCTACGACGGCCCGCCGGCGATGGAGTACGCCACAGCCGCTGCCGGCTGACCGGGCGGCCGGTGTAGACAGGGACCGTGAGCCGTCCCGTCCTCGTCGTCGACAACTTCGACAGCTTCGTCTACAACCTGGTCCAGTACCTGGGCCAGCTGGGTGTGGCGTGCGTCGTCCGGCGCAACGACGCGGTCACCGTCGACGAGCTCCCGGACCTCAACGTCGCCGGGGTGCTGCTCTCCCCGGGCCCGGGGACGCCGGCAGGTGCCGGCGTGACCGTTTCGATGGTGCGGGCCGCCGCGGAGGCCGGCACGCCGGTCCTGGGCGTGTGCCTGGGGCACCAGGCGATTGGTGCGGCCTTCGGCGCCGAGGTGGTGCGCGCACCCGAGCTGCTGCACGGCAAGACCAGCCAGGTGGTGCACGAGGGCGCCGGCGTGCTCGCCGGGCTGCCGTCGCCGTTCACCGCCACCCGCTACCACTCCCTCGCCGTGGACCGCGACACCGTGCCCGCCGAGCTTGAGGTCACCGGGACGACGCCCTCGGGCATCGTGATGGCGCTGCGGCACCGGGAGCTGCCCGTCGAGGGCGTGCAGTTCCACCCCGAGTCGGTGCTCACCCAGGGCGGCCACCGCATGCTCGCCACCTGGCTGGCCGCCTGCGGCCTCGCGCCCGACCCGACCGCCGTGGCGGCCGCCGAGGCCGCGGCCCACCGGCTCAGCACGGTCGCCACGACGGCCTGAGCGCCCCCACGACGACGCAGGGCTCCTTCCCCGGACAGGCGGGGAGGGGGCCCTGTTCTCGTCGCCGGTTCAGTCCGTCGGCCCGGCACCCCCGCCGGGGGTCGTCGTGGCGGACGGCTGTGGCTGCGTGCCGACGACGATCGTCACCGTCGTCCCCGGGGCCGCCTGGCCGGTCGGGCTCTGCTGCAGCACCACACCGACGTCGGCGGCATCACCGGCCTGCTGGTTGGTGACGCTGACGGAGACGCCGGCCGCCTGCAGCTGCTGCTGGGCCGTGGCCTGCGGCTGGCCGACCTCGTTCGGTACGGCGACCGTCTGGGGCTCGGCCGGGCCGCTGGAGACCTGCAGGGTGATCGGGTCGTCGGCCGCCGCCTGCTGGCCCCCGGAGGGCGAGGTCGCGACGACGGTGCCCTCGGGCTGGTCGGACTCGACCTCCTCGGGGGTGACGTTGGTGAAGCCGGCGCCGCGCAGTGCCTGGACGGCGGCGGTCTGCTGCTGGCCGACCACGACCGGCACCTCGGCGTCGCCGTCGGACACCTGCAGCGTCACGGTGGTGCCCGGATCGACCGCCTGGCCCTCGCCGGGAGTGACGTCGATGACCTGGTTGGCGGGCGAGAGCGAATCGACCTCCTCGGTCTGCACGCTGTCGAAGCCGGCGTTCTGCAGCGTGGTCTCGGCCCGGTCGGCGTCCAGGCCGATGACGGCCGGGATCTCGATGGTGTCCGGCCCGACTCCGACGAGCAGGTCCACGGCGGTCCCCTGGGCAACCTGCGCGCCGCCGGCGGGGGTGGTGCCCAGGACGGTGCCGACCTGGGACTCGTCCTGGGTGACCTGGGTGGTCACCTCGCCGACGGTCAGCCCGGCGCCCTCGAGGCTCCGGGTGGCCGTCGCCTGGTCCTGACCTGCGACGTTCGGCACGGCGACCTGCGTCACCGCGGGGGTCGTCGGCTCGTCGTTGCCGGGGTTCATCAGCAGGGCCGCAGCGATCACGCCGCCGAGGAGGAGCAGGCCGGCGACGACGGCGGCGATGATCCGGTTGCGCCGGCGCCTGCCGGCGTCGTCCTCCCAGTCGCGGTCGCCGTAGCCGTAGCCGCCGGGCGGGGCACCGATGATGGCGGTCCGCTCGGCGTCCCCCATGACCGGCGTGGCCTCGACCCGCTGGCCGGCCAGGGCGCGCAGCAGGTCGTTGCGCATGTCGGCGGCCGACTGGTACCGGTTGGCCGGGTTCTTGCTCAGCGCCTTGAGCAAGATGGCGTCGAGGTCCGGCGGGATCGCCGGGTTGACTGACGACGGCAGCCGCGGGTCCTCGCGCACGTGCTGGTAGGCCACCGAGACCGGCGAGTCGCCGGTGAACGGCGGCGCACCGGTGGCCAGCTCGTAGAGCAGGCAGCCCGTCGAGTACACGTCCGAGCGCGCGTCGACGCTCTCGCCCCGGGCCTGTTCGGGGGACAGGTACTGCGCCGTCCCTATCACCGCGGCCGTCGACGTCATGGTCGCAGCCGAGTCCGACACCGCGCGGGCGATGCCAAAGTCCATGACCTTGACGGTTCTCTCGGGCGTGACCATCACGTTCCCGGGCTTCACGTCCCGGTGCACGATGCCGTTGCGGTGGCTGAAGTCCAGGGCGGCGCAGATGTCGGCCGCGAAGCTCATCGCCCGCTTCGGGGAGAGCACGCCCTCCCGGCGCAGCACGTCGCGCAGGGTCTCGCCTTCGACGTACTCCATGACGATGTATGGGGTGGCGCGGCTGGAGCTGCGGTCCTCACCGGTGTCGTAGACGGCGACGATCGCCGGGTGGTTGAGCGAGGCCGCGGCCTGCGCCTCCCGGCGGAAGCGGACCTGGAAGGAGGGGTCGCGGGCGAGGTCGC
>JALYNA010000447.1 GCA_030773455.1 Actinomycetota bacterium | reverse complement strand
CGGCACAGTTTCCGGAACTGGTTCGACGAGAGCTCGCGCTGCTGCTCGCGCAGGTACTCCCAGAGGTTGAGGTAGGTCACGAAGTCCGACTCGGGGTCCGCGAAGCGCGCGTGCTTCTCCGCCGCCGCCTGCTGGTGCTCCACGGGACGTTCACGGGGATCCTGGATCGACAGTGCGGCTGCGATCACGAGCACCTCTCGCACGCAGCCGTTGCCGTCAGCCTCCAACACCATCCGGCCCAGCCGCGGATCGAGTGGCAGCTGCGCGAGCTTGCGACCGAGCGGACTCAGGCGCTTGCGTGGGTCCGGCTCGTCCGGGTCGAGCGCGCCGAGCTCGTGCAGGAGCAGCATGCCGTCACGGATGTTCCGCCGGTCCGGCGGCTCGACGAACGGGAAGGCCGCCATGTCGCCGAGACCGAGCGCGGTCATCTGGAGGATCACGGAGGCGAGGTTCGTCCGCAGGATCTCCGGTTCGGTGAACTCCGGCCGAGCCAGGAAGTCCTCCTCCGAATACAGCCGGATGCAGATCCCCTCGGACAGCCGACCGCAGCGGCCCTTGCGCTGGTTGGCCGATGCCTGCGAGACGGGCTCGATCGGAAGGCGCTGCACCTTCAGCCGGAGGCTGTACCGCGAAATGCGCGCCGTCCCGGGGTCGACGACGTACCGAATGCCGGGGACGGTGAGCGACGTCTCCGCGACGTTCGTCGCGAGGACCACGCGGCGGGTGGAGTGCGCCTGGAAGACGCGCTGCTGCTCCGCGGCCGACAACCGCGCGTACAGCGGCAGGATCTCGGTGTCGGGCAGTGACATCGCCCGCAGCGCGTCCGCGGTGTCACGGATCTCGCGCTCGCCGCTCAGGAACACCAGCACGTCGCCGGGACCTTCGGTCCACAGCTCCTCCACCGCGTCGCAGATCGCCTGGACCTCGTCGCGATCGTCGTCGTCGTACGGGCGGTAGCGCACCTCGACGGGATACGTGCGCCCGGAGACCTCGACGATCGGCGCTCCGTCGAAGTGACGTGCGAACCGCTCGGGATCGATCGTCGCGGACGTGATGACGACCTTGAGATCCGGTCGGCGGGGGAGGAGCTGCTTGAGGTACCCGAGGATGAAGTCGATGTTGAGGCTGCGCTCGTGCGCCTCGTCGATGATGAGGGTGTCGTACTGGCGAAGCATCCGGTCGCCGCCGATTTCGGCGAGCAGCACGCCGTCGGTCATGACCTTGACCAGCGTCGAGTCGCCGACCTGGTCGGTGAAGCGCACCTTCCAGCCGACGACCTCCCCGAGCGGGCTCTCCAGCTCCTCGGCGATCCGCTCGGCCACGGTGCGGGCGGCGATCCGCCGCGGCTGGGTGTGCCCGATCCGGCCCAGCACCCCGCGGCCGAGCTCGAGAGCGATCTTGGGCAGCTGGGTGGTCTTGCCCGACCCGGTCTCCCCGGCCACGACGACCACCTGGTGCTCGCGCAGCGCGGCGGCGATGTCCTCGCGGCGCGCGCTGACGGGCAGCTCGGCCGGGTAGCGCACCGTGGGGACGGCGGCGCGGCGTCGGGCGATCCGCTCCTCGGCAGCCGCGACGTCGGCGGCGATCCGCGCCTGCTGCCGGGCCCGCGCCTCGGCGTCCCTGGTGCGCCGGGTGCCGTCGAGCCGGCGGCGCAGCCGGTGGGCGTCCTCGAGGGTGAGCCCGGCCAGCCGCGCGCGCAGGTCCTCGGGCGGGGTGGTCACGACGGGGCTCGCGTCCTCTCGGGAGTGGATACCGGGAACACGAGGATCCCACCGTCCGGAGCGGCGCGGCGAGAAGTTGCATGTGGACCGCATATATATGTATGATGCATCAATGCGACTCGAGCCGGACGCGGGCGCCGCCGACCGCGCGGAGGCGGTGCGCACGCTGGGCGAGCAACTGCCCCGGTTCATGCGGCTGGCCCACGCCCTCAAGAGCAGCCAGACGGCGCAGGGATGGGACCGCGCCGCCCTGGTGCTGCTCTTCCCGCTCGACCGGCTCGGCCCGATGCGGCAGGGTGCGCTGGCCGAGATCGTGCACGCCGATCCCTCCACCGTCAGCCGGCACGTGGCCGGGCTCATCGAGCAGGGCCTGGTGCAGCGGGTGGCCGACGAGGCCGACGGCCGCGCCAGCCGGCTGGTCGTCACCGCCGCCGGTCAGGCGGCACTGGCGCAGGTCCGCGCCGAACGCGAGGCGCACCTCGCGCAGGTGACCGCCGACTGGTCCGCGGCCGACCTGGCCACGCTGACCGCCCTGTTCGGTCGCCTCCTCGACGACATCGCCGCCTGCCTCCCCGCCGACCCGTCCGCCCCGAAGGAGACCTCGTGACCCGGAGCACCCGGACCGGCGCGACCGAGCGGAGGGACACCCGGGTGGCGGCCTCCGCCCCCGGCGGGGACGGCGCCTTCACGCACCGGCAGATCGTCACGATCATCGCGGGGCTGATGGTCGCGATGTTCCTCGCGGCCCTCGACCAGACCGTCGTGTCCACCGCGATCCGCACCATCGCCGACGACCTGCAGGGCTACGACCTGCAAGCCTGGGCCACCACGGCCTTCCTCATCACCTCGACGATCGCCACCCCGCTGTACGGGAAGCTGTCCGACATCTACGGACGGCGGCCGTTCTACCTGTTCGCCATCGCCGTCTTCGTCCTCGGCTCGGTGCTCTGCGGCATCGCCGACTCGATGTACCAGCTGGCCGCGTTCCGGGCGGTCCAGGGCGTCGGCGCCAGCGGCCTGATGTCACTGGCCCTCGCGATCATCGGCGACATCGTGCCGCCGCGGGAGCGCTCCCGGTACCAGGGCTACTTCATGGCCGTCTTCGGTACCTCCAGCGTGCTGGGCCCGGTGATCGGCGGCTTCTTCGCCGGCCGGGCGGAGCTGCTGGGCATGGACGGCTGGCGCTGATCTTCCTGGTCAACGTGCCGCTCGGCGCGCTGGCCTTCGCCGCCGTCTTCCGGGTGCTGCACCTGCCGCACCAGCGCCGCGAGCACCGCATCGACTGGCCGGCGCACTCGCGCTCATCACCTTCCTGGTGCCGCTGCTCATCGTCGCCGAGCAGGGCCGGACCTGGGGCTGGACGTCAGGGCGCGCGGTCACCTGCTACGGCGTCGGCGCCGTCGGCTTCGTGCTCTTCCTCCTCGCCGAGCGGGCCTACCGCGACGACGCCCTGCTGCCGCTGCGATTGTTCGCCAACCGGAGCTTCGCCATCGGCGGCACCGGCAGCATCGTGATGGGTGCCGGCATGTTCGGCGGCTCGCTCCTGCTGCCCCAGTACCTGCAGATCGTCAAGGGTTCCAGCGCCACCGTCGCCGGGCTGCAGATGATCCCGCTGGTCGCCGGCATCATGATCGGCGCGATGGGCTCCGGCATCGCCATCTCGAAGTCCGGCAAGTACAAGGTGTTCCCGCTGGTCGGCATCGCGCTGATGGTGACCGCGCTGCTGGCGATGTCCTTCGTCGTCGGGGCCGACACCTCCGTGTGGGCCCTGGTGCCGTTCATGGTCCTGCTGGGCGTGGGTCTGGGCTTCAACTTCCAGCCGGTGATCCTCGCCGTCCAGAACGCCGTCTCGCCGCGGGAGATGGGCGTGGCGACGTCGTCGGTGACCTTCTTCCGGCAGATGGGGGGCACGATCGGGACGGCGGCCTTCCTGTCGGTCCTCTTCAGCCGGCTGCCCGTCGACATCGAGGAGGCGGTCACCTCCGCGGCGGCCGGCGACCCGCGGGTAGCCCAGGCGGTGCAGAGCGGGCAGCTGCGGTCGGGAGGCGACCTCTCCGACACCTCGTTCATCCAGGAGCTGCCGGAGTTCCTCGCCCAGCCGTTCAAGGTGGGCTTCTCCGACTCGATCGACCTGGTGTTCCTCATCGCCGCGTGCGTGGTCGCCGTCGGGTTCGTCGTGTTCCTGTTCCTGCCGCAGCTGGCGCTGTCGGACAAGTCCGGGATCCAGGCGGCGCGGAAGGCCGCGCGGCAGACCGCCGGCACCCACTCTGCCGACGACCCGACCGCGCATGCCGCGCAGGCGGTCGGCGCCGCGGCCCCGACGTCCACCGCTCCCCCGGTGGGCCGCCCCGGCGATGCCCGGCACCGCGCCTGACCCCCGGCCATGAAGATCTCGGTGGTGGCCCCGCCCGCTGGCGGGACGGCGAGGCGCCTGGCACGGTCGGCTCGTGCTCGACGGCTTCCGCACCATGGACGTACCGGTCCGCACCGATGCCGGTGAGGTCGTCGTGCACGCCGCGGTGGGCGGCGACGGACCGCCGGTCCTGCTGCTGCACGGCTTCCCTCAGACGCACGTCATGTGGCACCGCATCGCGCCGGCGCTGGCCGAGACGCACACCGTCGTCGCCGCCGACCTCCGCGGCTACGGCGACACCTCCCGTCCCGCGGCAGGCGACGACCACGCCGGCTACTCGTTCCGCGCGATGGCAGCCGACCAGCGTGCGCTCATGGCGGAGCTGGGCCACGACCGGTTCGCCGTCGTCGGGCACGACCGGGGCGCACGGGTGGCCCACCGGCTGGCGTTGGACGCCCCTGACGCGGTGAGCCGTCTCGCCCTCCTGGACATCCTGCCCACCGCGCACGTGTACGGCTCGGTCGACCGACGGCTGGCCACTGCGTACTACCACTGGTTCTTCTTCATCCAGCCGGCGCCGCTACCCGAACGGCTCATCGCCGGGGACCTGATTGGCTATCTGCACGCCCTGCTCGGCGGCTGGGGCGGCAGCGGGTTGTCCTTCTACGACCCGGCAGCCGTGGCGCAGTACGAGCGCGTCTTCGCCGACGCCGACGCCCGGCACGCGATGCTCGAGGACTACCGCGCCGGGGCCTCGGTCGACTACGAGCAGGACAGCGCCGACGCCGCGGCCGGGCACCGCGTCGAGGCGCCGACCCTCGTGCTGTGGGGTGCGCGCAGCGTCGTGGGCAGGGGCCCCGACGCCCCGGTCGACGTCTGGCGCCGCCGCGCGCGCGACGTCTCCGGGTACGCGCTCGATGCCGGGCACTTCCTGGCCGAGGAACGGCCGGACGAGACCCTGGCCGCGTTGCGCGACTTCCTGGACTGACCGATCCCGGCCGGCGTCGCGCGGGAGAGCGACCGGCCTACTGTGGCCGGGGCGGCCCCCGCCCTCCCGCCGTCCTCCGGAGGTCCTCCGTGCGCTCGTCGTTGATCCTGTCCCGCCGCGACCTGGACTTCCTGCTGCACGAGTGGCTGGACGTGGAGGGCCTGGTCAAGCGCCCCCGCTACGCCGAGCACTCGCGGGAGACGTTCGACGCGGTGCTCGACCTCGCCGAGCAGATCGCCACCGAGCACTTCGCCCCGCACAACCGCACGGCCGACGAGAACGAGCCGCGGTTCGTCGACGGCAGGGTGGAGCTCATCCCCGAGGTCGGTCGGGCGCTGAAGGTCTTCACCGACGCCGGGCTGATGGCCGGCGGCTTCGACGAGGAGTACGGCGGCATGCAGCTGCCGCACGTCGTCGGCCAGGCCGTCCTCGCCTGGTTCAAGGCGGCCAACATCGGGACGTCGGCCTACCCGTTCCTCACCATGGGCAACGCCCGGCTGCTGCTCGCCCACGGCAGCCGGGAGCAGATCGACACCTACGCCCGGCCGGAGGTCGAGGGCCGCTGGTTCGGCACGATGGCGCTGTCGGAGCCGCAGGCCGGCTCCTCGCTGGCCGACATCACCACCCGGGCGGTGCCGCAGGACGACGGCACGTACCGGCTGACCGGCAACAAGATGTGGATTTCCGGCGGCGACCACGAGCTGACCGAGAACATCGTCCACCTGGTGCTGGCGAAGATCCCCGGCGGCCCGCCCGGCGTGAAGGGCATCTCGCTGTTCATCGTGCCGAAGTTCCTGGTGCACCCCGACGGCTCGCTGGGCGAGCGCAACGACGTCGTCCTGGCCGGCCTCAACCACAAGATGGGCTACCGGGGGACGACGAACACGCTGCTCAACTTTGGTGAGGGCGTGCACACTCCCGGCGGGCGACCGGGCGCCGTCGGCTACCTGGTGGGCGAGCCGCACCGCGGCCTCACCTACATGTTCCACATGATGAACGAGGCGCGGATCGGCGTCGGCATGGGCGCGACCGTGCTCGGCTACACCGGCTACCTGCACGCGCTGGAGTACGCCCGCACCCGGACGCAGGGCCGGCCCGTGGCGGCCAAGGACCCGTCCTCGGCTGCGGTGCCGATCGTCGAGCACCCGGACGTGCGCCGGATGCTGCTGGCCGCCAAGTCCTACGCCGAGGGCGGGCTAGCCCTGGGCCTGTACTGCGCCCGGCTGGTCGACGAGGAGCAGACCGCGGAGACCGAGGAGCAGCGCGCCCGCGCCCATCTGCTGCTGGACACCCTCACCCCGATCGCCAAGGCGTGGCCCTCGCAGTGGGGCCCGGTCGCCGACGACCTGGCCATCCAGGTGCACGGCGGCTACGGCTACACCCGCGACTACCCGGTCGAGCAGTTCTACCGGGACAACCGGCTCAACCCCATCCACGAGGGCACCAACGGCATCCAGGCGCTGGACCTGCTCGGCCGAAAGGTCCTCGTCCAGGACGGGGCCGGGCTGCGGCTGCTCGCCGAGACGATCACCGCGACGACGGCGCGTGCCGCGGGCACCCCGTGGGCGGGCTTCGCCGCCGACCTGGACGCCGCGGTGGCCCGGCTGGGCTCGGTGACCGCGGCGCTGTGGGGTCCCGGCGACCCGGAACTCGCGCTGGCCAATGCCAGCGTGTACCTGGAGGCCGCGGGCCACGTCGTCGTCGCCTGGTTGTGGCTGGAGCAGGCCCTGGCCTGCGAGGGCTCGACCGACGCCTTCCACGAGGGCAAACGCGCGGCGGCCCGCTACTTCTGGCGCTGGGAACTGCCGCGCACTCGCGCCCAGTTCGACCTGCTGGAGTCCCTGGACCGCACCGTCCTGGACACCGACGAGGCCTGGCTCTAGCGGCCGGGCCCGGACGCACCGCGCCCCGCGCCTCCGACGGGAGGCGCGGGGCGCGCTGATGAGGTGCTGGAACGGCCACCCTTCAGGGGCCCACGCCGAGCGTGCGAGGCGTGGGGGGAAGGGTGGTCCTTTTTCAGGCGGCGCGGGCACCCACCGGTTCGCCGGTCGCGGTCCGGGTCGTCGCCGGGCGGGCAGCGACGGCGCTGGCGGCGCGCTGCTCACGCTCGTACCGCGCCGTCGAGGAGGTGCCCATCGCGATCACCAGTGCGGTCAGGACCAGGAACCCGACGAGGGTCACGGCCGGCCACAGCACCATCAGTCAAACCCCTTTGTGCAGGAAGTCGCCGCCGGG
>JALYNA010000446.1 GCA_030773455.1 Actinomycetota bacterium | reverse complement strand
CGCTGAGCTTGTCGTTTAACCCTTGACCTGCTGGTCGCTGATTTTGGTGGGCCCTCGCGTGATGGTCTTGCCGACGTCGTAGCGGGTGGCGGGGTGCCGGTTGGTGGCGCCGGATGGGCGTCCGGGGTCGGGGCGGGTGGGTTTCGGCGGGCGGGCCGGCTGTGCGGTCTTGCCGCGGAGGTGGCGAAACCCTCGACGCACCCGGGCCGGGGTCAGCCGCTCGGTGGGCAGCGGCCGCTCCCAGGGCCGGCGCAGATCGGCGGCCAGCGGGCGGGCCAGCCGCAGCTGGGTGTGCGCGGCCACCACCAGCCAGGTCCAGTGGTCGGCTGCCTGTGGTGAGCGGATCTTCGGGGCCGTCCAGCCCAGGGTCTGCTTGAACAGCCGGATGGTGTGCTCCAGGTCGAAGCGGCGCAGGTAGGCCTGCCAGCAGCGGATGACTTCGGCGGGCAGGTCGTCGGTGTCGGCGCCGGTGTGTGAGGACCACAGCCACACCGGCTTGGCCGCGCGCTGGCCGGGCAGGTGCTCGACCTGCAGACGGATGACGGTGCCTTCCACGATCGGCAGGGTGCCGGGATGGTCGGCCCAGGCGCCTTGGTGTTCCAGCCGCGGGTGCATCCGGTCGAAGCCGGTGGCCTCGGCCGGCCCGTAGCAGGCGGTGTCGGTGACCGACCCGGTGGCCGGGGCCGGCCAGGTGGCCGGGGCCGGCCAGTGCCATCACCGGCCCGTGCCGGCGGGGCCGCCCGCCCCGCCGGCCGGGCGCCGGCGGTGGGGCGGCGGCCAGCAGCACCCGGTCAGCGCGGATCCGCCCGATCAGATGCACCGGCAGGTCGGCCAGTCCGAACGCCAGCCGGCACACGTCGTAGCCGACGTCGAGCACCACCATGATCGGCGGATCACCCGGTGGCCGCCTCCACGCCAGCCCCTAAATCACAGCGATGTCATCTCAAACGGCTAGGGGTTAAACGACAAGCTCAGCGCTGTCGGCCGGTAGGCCGACAGCTCACGTCGCGTCGGGGTCGAACGGGGGCGGGGCGGAGTGCTCCCGAGTGCGGGCGGCAGCCGCCGCCACCGTGGTCGCGGCCGTGGCCCCGGTGGCCCGCGGCGGCGCATCGTCGTCGGCGAGCAGCTGGTTCCGAATGAACGTCTTCGGGTGGTACTGGCGCAGGTCGAGGTCGCGCAGCTTGGCGAAGTCGTCACCGAGCGACTCGTCGACCTGGGCCCGGACGCCGGTGACCGCCGAGCGCACCTTCTTCAGCCCCGCGGCGGCGTCCTTCGCGAGGTCGGGCAGCCGGTCGGGTCCGAAGATGAACAGCGCGGCGAGCGCCAGGACGATGATCTCGCCCCAGCCGATCGAGTCGAACACCGCGCTGCTCCCGTTCTCCGACACGCGATCCGGCCGTCGCGCGTCCCCAGCGTAGGCGGCGCGGCGGCCGCGGTCAGCGCCCCCACGTGAGGGCCGGTTGCCCTGAGGGCTAGGCCTCGTCGAGGGTGGCCTCGACGGTCGTCGACGACCCGCTCCGCACCAGCTCGAGGCTGATCGTCTCCCCGGGCTCGTGGGCGTCCACCGCCACGACGAGCTCCTCCGAGCTGCCGACCGGCCGGCCGTCGACGGCGATGACGACGTCCTGCTCGCGAATGCCCGCCTTGGCCGCCCCGCTGCCGGGCTCCACGTTGACCACCAGGGCGCCGTCGCGGGTGCCGTCGGTGACCGAGCGGGCGTTGACCCCGAGCGAGGCGTGCACCGCGCGCCCGCTGCCGATGAGCTGCTCGGCGATGTCGCGCACGGCGTCGACCGGGATGGCGAAGCCCAGGCCCACGCTGCCGCCGCCCAGCGAGGCGATGGCGGTGTTGATGCCGATGACCTCGCCGGCACCGTTGACCAGCGCGCCGCCGGAGTTGCCCGGGTTGATCGGGGCGTCGGTCTGCACCGCGCTGATCACCGCGTTCGTGTCGCTGCCCTCGCCGGCCAGCCGGACCGGCCGCTCCAGCGCGCTGACGATGCCGCTGGTGACCGTGCTGGCCAGGCCCAGCGGCGAGCCGATCGCCACCACCGGGTCGCCGACGACGACGGCACCGGAGCTGCCGAGGGCGGCGGTGAGCAGGCCGGGCTTCTCGACCTTGAGGACGGCGAGGTCGCTGGCCGGGTCGCGGCCGACGATGCGCGCCGCCGAGCCGCTGCCGTCGGAGAAGACCGCGCGGATCTCGGCGCCTTCGACGCCGTCGGCGCCGGAGATCACGTGGTTGTTGGTGACGATGTAGCCGTCGCCGCCGTCGATGACGACCCCGGAACCGGTGGCGCCGGCCTCGCCGATGCGCACCTCGACCGAGACGACGGCCGGGGTGACCCGCGAGGCGATGTCAGACACCGAGCCCGGCTCGCGCGCGATCCCCTCGTCGGTCTCGTTCAGCTGGGTGCCCGGCGCCAGCAGCGGCGACTCGTCGGCGGTGCGGGTCAGCCAGTAGCCGGCGGCGCCGCCGACCAGCCCGGTCAGCAGCACGGCGAGCAGGGCCAGCACCGACAGCCGGACGGACACGTCGGCCAGCCGTAGCCGCCGGCGTCCCCTGCCGTCGACGACGACGGGGCCGGTCTGCTGCTCGGGCTCCTCGAACACCGCCGGGCCGGTGAGGGCGGCGGGGGCGTGCGGGTCGCGCCAGGGGTCGGAGCGGGCGTCGGGCTTCCACCACGGTCCGGTGGCGGTGCGCCGGCGTCCGGGCCGGCCGCCGGGCGGCTCCTGGAGGC
>JALYNA010000445.1 GCA_030773455.1 Actinomycetota bacterium | reverse complement strand
GCGCCGCGAGCCGCTGGCCGAGGGCGTCGTCCGGCAGGGCGACGAGGTCGTGCTCGCCCGCGACGCACGCCCCGCCGCGGATCCCGGCCTGGTGCTGCGCGGCGCGGCCGCCGCCGCCCGTGCGGACCTGCTCCTGTCCCCGTACACGCTCAAGGTGCTCGCGGTGCACACCCCGCCGCTGCCGGAGCCCTGGCCGGCGGAGGTGCGCTGGTCGTTCCTGCGGCTGCTAGCCGCCGGCCGGCCGGCGGTGGCGGTGCTCGAGCAGCTGGACCAGATGGGGCTGCTGTCCCGGCTGCTTCCCGAGTGGGACCGGATCCGCTCGCTCCCGCAGCGCCACCCCTGGCACCGGTTCACCGTCGACCGGCACCTCGTGGAGGCCGCCGCGGCCGCCGCCGAGCTGACCCGGGACGTCGACCGGCCCGACCTGCTGCTCGGCGGCGCACTGCTGCACGACATCGGCAAGGGATGGCCCGGCGACCACAGCGAGGTCGGCGAGCCGATCGCGGCCCGGATCGCCACCCGGATGGGCTTCTCCGACGCCGACGTCGCCACGCTGGCCGCGATGGTGCGCCACCACCTGCTCCTGCCCGACACCGCGACCCGCCGCGACATCGACGACCCGGCCACCATCGACCGGGTGGCCGCGACCATCGGCTCGGACCCGTCGCTGCTGCACCTGCTGCACGCCCTGGCCCGGGCAGACGGCGCGGCGACCAGCCCCTTGGCGTGGTCGCCGTGGAAGGCCCACCTGGTCGCCGCGCTCGTCGCGCGGGTGCAGGCCCGGGTGGGCGGCGCCCCGATGCCCGAGCCGGAGCCGGTGCTGCACCCGGGCAGGCCGCAGGCGAGCACCGGCGCCCCGGCCGACGCGTCCACCGGCATCGCGTCCACCGGCATCTCCGTCGGTGTGGAGGACGTCGCCGACGGCCAGCAGGTGACGATCGTCGCCCCCGACCGGCACGGCCTGTTCAGCCGGCTCGCGGGGGTGCTGGCGCTCAACCAGCTCGACGTGCGCGCCGCCAAGGTCAACGTCGTCGACGACCGGGCCACCGCCGTGTTCGCCGTCCGGCCGCGGTTCGGCCGGGCACCGGTGGCCTCGATCCTGGCCGACGCCGTCCGGGCGGCCCTCGAGGGCACGCTGCCGCTGGCCGAGCGTCTGCGGCAGCGGGAGGCCGACTACCGGCAGGACGCTGTCGGGGCGGCGCCGCCGCGGGTCGCGTGGCACAACGGCGAGGTCGCCGGCGACGCGACCGGCATCGTCGAGGTCCGCGCGGGGGACCGGGCCGGGCTGCTCTACCGGCTGACCGCCGCGTTGGCGGCCGAGGGCCTGGACGTCACGTCGGCGCGGATCGAGACCCTGGGCGCCGACATCGCCGACCACTTCTACGTCGCCAACGCCTCCGGGGAGCCGATCGGCGCCGACCAGCGGGCGCGGGTGGAGGCCGCGCTGGGCGCCGCCGTCGGCGGTGCGGTGCCCGACCCGGTGGCCGGCCGGGCGGACACGCCGGGCTGAGGTCCGCGGTCCTGTCACACCCCCGTGCAACGGTCGAGGGCGAGCGGGACGGAACGGTCCCGACACCGACCGCAGGGAGGCACCCGCATGATCGGCTCGTCCGTCGACGTCGCTGCAGCCGAGGGCAGGGTGTGGCCCTGCCCGTCCTGCGCCGAGGACCGGGAGTTCGTCCAGCCGCCGTGCGTGGACGGGCACACCGAGGACGGCGGCGAGTGCCCCGAGTGGGCCTGCGCCGACTGCGGGACGGCGGTGTTCTCGGCCGCTCCTAGAGCCGCCAGCGCCCCGCCCGTCCGCCGCGCCGCCTGAAAGCGGCCCCCTCCAGCCGGCCCCCTCCAGGGCACCGCCCCGAGCTGGCGAGGGGTGCGGAGGAGGGGGTCCTTCACCGAGGGCTGAGGAGGAGGGGGTCCTTCTGCCCACGCCTCGTCGAAGGCGCGGCGGGGCCCGGCACGGGGGCCGGCGGGCGATGCCGCCGTCGTCGGCCGTGCGATCGCTAGGCTGGGTCGGAGTTGGCGCGACGGCCCCGGGGCTCCCCGGACGCCGGAGGCCGAGCAGCCGGTCGGAGCGGCCGGCCGGCCGCGCCCGCGAGAACTGCTGAGGACGTGCTGTGTTCGAGACCCTCTCCGACCGTCTGGACAAGGTCTTCAGTGGCCTGCGCGGCAAAGGCCGGCTCACCGAGGCCGACATCGACGCGACCGCGCGCGAGATCCGTATCGCGCTGCTCGAGGCCGACGTCGCGCTGCCGGTGGTCCGGACCTTCATCGCCGCGGTCAAGGAGCGGGCGCGCGGGGCCGAGGTGTCCCAGGCGCTCAACCCCGCGCAGCAGGTCATCAAGATCGTCAACGAGGAGCTCGTCGGGATCCTCGGCGGGGAGACCCGGCGGCTGCGCTACGCCAAGCAGGCGCCGACGGTGATCATGCTGGCCGGCCTGCAGGGTGCCGGTAAGACGACCCTGGCCGGCAAGCTCGGCCGCTGGCTCAAGGCCCAGGGCCACACGCCGCTGCTCGTCGCTGCCGACCTGCAGCGGCCCAACGCGGTCAACCAGCTCTCCATCGTGGCGGGCCAGGCCGGAGTCGACGTCTACGCACCCGAGCCGGGCAACGGCGTCGGGGACCCGATCCGCGTCGCCGCCGACTCCATCGAGCACGCCCGGCGCACGATGCACGACGTCGTCGTGGTGGACACCGCCGGCCGGCTGGGCATCGACGCCGAGCTGATGGCGCAGGCCGCCGGCATCCGCGACGTCGTCCGGCCCGACGAGACGCTGTTCGTCGTCGACGCGATGATCGGCCAGGACGCCGTCACCACCGCCGAGGCCTTCCGTGACGGCGTGGGCTTCACCGGCGTCGTCCTCACCAAGCTCGACGGCGACGCCCGCGGTGGTGCGGCGCTCTCCGTGCGGCACGTGACCGGGCAGCCGATCATGTTCGCCTCCACCGGCGAGAAGCTCACCGACTTCGACGTCTTCCACCCCGAGCGGATGGCCTCGCGCATCCTCGGGATGGGCGACGTGCTCACCCTCATCGAGCAGGCCGAGCAGGCCTTCGACGCCGAGCAGGCCGAGAAGATGGCCGGCAAGCTCGCCAGCCGCGAGGGCTTCACCCTCGAGGACTTCCTCGAGCAGATGATGGCCATCCGCAAGATGGGCCCGATCGCCAACCTGCTCGGCATGCTGCCCGGCGCCGGGGCGATGAAGGAGCAGCTCAAGCAGGTCGACGACCGCGACCTGGACCGCACCGCAGCGATCATCCGCTCGATGACGCCGGAGGAGCGGGTCAACTCCAAGATCATCAATTCGTCGCGGCGGGTGCGCATCGCCAACGGGTCGGGTGTCACGGTCACGCAGGTCAACCAGCTGCTGGAGCGCTTCGCGCAGGCCCAGAAGATGATGGGCCAGATGGCCGGCAGCATGGGCCTGCCCGGCATGGGCCCGATGTCGAAGAAGGCCCGCGGCCGGCAGATGCAGGCGCAGTCAAAGAAGGGCAAGGGGAAGGGCAAGGGCAAGGGCCGGGGTGGCCCCGCCCGCCAGCCCACCGGGGCGCCGGGCCTGCCGCCGGGTGCCGGCAACCCCTTCGGCGGCGGCTTCCCGGGCGGTGGCATGCCGGGCGGGATGCCCCAGCTGCCACCGGGCCAGGGCCTGCCCGACCTCACCAAGCTGCGGTTCGACCAACCCGGGGACGAGCGGCCCTCGCGGTGAGCGCGCCGTCCCTGCACCTGGCCGGCGTCGTGCTGCCCGAGGGGCAGCACCGCGACCTGTGGGTCCGCGACGGCCGGGTCACGTTCGAGCCGGTGCCCGGCGCTGAGACGGTCAGCCGCGGCGGCTGGCTGGTGCCGGGCCTGGTCGACGCGCACTGCCACGTCGGCATAGCCCGTGGCGGGGGACACGTCGAGGACCTCGCCGCCGCCCGGGACCAGGCGCTGACCGAGCGCGCCGCCGGAGTGCTGGCGCTGCGCGACTGCGGCTCGCCGGTCGACACCCGGGCCCTGGACGACGAGCCGGACCTGCCGACGATCGTCCGCGCCGGCCGGCACATCGCCCGCACGCGCCGCTACATCCCCGGTCTGGCCCTCGAGATCGAGCCCGGCGCGCTGGTCGAGGAGGTGCGCACCCAGGCCCGCCGCGGGGACGGCTGGGTGAAGTTGGTGGGGGACTGGATCGACCGCGGTGTCGGCGACCTCGCCCTGGAGTGGCCGGCCGACGTCCTCGCCGCCGCGATCGCTGCTGCCCACGAGGAGGGGGCGCGGGTCACCGCGCACACCTTCGGCACCGACGCGCTGCCCGACCTCGTCGGCGCGGGCATCGACTGCATCGAGCACGGCACCGGGCTGACCGAGGAGCTCATCGGCCAGATGGCGGCGCGGGGCACCGCCGTCGTCCCGACGCTGGTCAACGTCGAGAACTTCCCCGGCTTCGCCGCGCAGGGCGAGGCCAGGTTCCCCACGTACGCGAGCACCATGCGGCGGCTGTACGCCTCCTCGGGCGCCGTCGTCCGGGCGGCGTTCGAGGCCGGGGTGCCGGTGTTCGCCGGCACAGACGCCGGGGGCGGCATCGACCACGGCCGGATCGCCGACGAGGTGCGCGCCCTGCACGCTGCCGGGATCCCGGCCGAGGCGGCTCTGGCGGCGGCCTCCTGGTCGGCGCGGTCGTGGCTCGGGCTGGCGGGCATCGAGGAGGGGGCGCCGGCCGACGTCGTCGTCTACGACGCCGATCCACGCGCCGACCTGGACACCCTCGCCCGGCCCCGGCACGTCGTGCTGCGCGGCCGCCTGGTGGGGTGACCCGGCCGACGACGGGCACCGCTCAGGCGGTGGTCACCAGGTTGGCGAAGACGATGACGTTGTCCCGGTAGTCCCCGCTGTCCTCGTCGAAGGCTCCTCCGCAGGTGATCAGCCGCAGCCCGGCGTGGTCCAGGTCGCCGTAGACCTCCTCGGTCGGGAAGTCCTCCTTGGCGTGCTTCTCGACGCGGTCGATGCGGAAGGTCGCGACGGTCCCGTCGGCGCGGTCGACCACGACGGTGTCCCCGGCGCGCAGCTCGCGCAGTCCGTAGAGGGCCCCGCGCTCGCCCTCCCAGTCGACGTGTCCGGCGAGGACGGCCGGCCCGAGCTGGCCCGGCGTGGGGCTGCCGTCGTACCAGCCCACCGGATAGGCGCCGAAGGGGACCTCCATGGAGCCGTCCCGTTCCAGCCCCAGCCGGATGACCGCGGAGGTGACGCCCAGGGCGGGTATCCGCACCCGCACGGGGTCACTGGCCGACAGGTGCCTGCTGGCGGCGGCGGGGCCGGCCACCTCGGCGGGGAGTGCGGACGTGCCCGGCGCCGCGGCGACCGACGGCGCGGCGACGGCCACGGGC
>JALYNA010000444.1 GCA_030773455.1 Actinomycetota bacterium | reverse complement strand
GGCGCGCGCCGAGGAGCCGGCCCGCGGCCTGCCGCGCATGCCCCCTCCTGCCCCCCGCCGCACCGACCCGCATGAGGTCCCCCGGTTCGTCGACACCAACCCGGTGGTCGCCCGGTCGGAGTCCCCGAGTCGCAGCGAGCGCCCGCGGTCCCGCCGTCCCCTCACCGCCGGCAGCCCGCCGGGACAGGGGCCAGCCGAGCCCCGCACCGGAGGGACCCGCGTCGTCGTCACCGGCCGCACCCGGTCGGGGTCCACCGAGGGCGGCGGCGGCCGGTTCCGCCGCTTCGTGACCCGGTGGGGATGGCGTGCCTACGCCATCCCGCTGCTCGCCCTCGCGACCGTGGTCGCCCTCGTGGACCTCGTGGTCAGCGGCGTCGGTACGAGCGGGTCGGGCACTCCCTCAGCGGCGCCCTCCGTGGCGGCCGCTGCCCCTAGCGCGCCCTCGCCGACGCCCTCGCCGACGCCCATGGCGCCGGCCGAGGTCGACGCGGCACCGATCGAGGCACCCGAGCCCGCTGCCGGTGCTCCCGGCTTCGTCCAGCAGGGGGCCGGGACCGTGACCGTCGTCCCCGGGAGCTCGCAGGTCTACGGGACCGGACCGCTGCAGCGCTTCGTCGTCGAGGTCGAGGACGGCATCGAGGTGGACGGGCCTTCGTTCGCTGCCGCGGTCGAGAAGACGCTGGGCGATCCCCGGTCGTGGGGCAACGGCGGGCGGATGTCGTTCCAGCGGGTCGGCCAGGAGCAGGCCGCATCCGGCGGCTACGACTTCAAGGTGACCCTCATCAGCCCCGGCAACATGGAGACGTACTGCCCCGGCGTGGGCACCGGCGGCTACACCTCCTGTCGCTACGGCGACCGCGCCGTCATCAACCTGGCCCGCTGGGCGACCGCCGTCCCAGACTACCAAGGGGACATCCCCACCTACCGGCAGTACGTGATCAACCACGAGGTCGGCCACGCGCTCGGCAACGGGCACCGGCCGTGCCCGGGAGCCGGGCAGGTCGCCCCCGTCATGCAGCAGCAGACGTTCGGGTTGCAGGGCTGCGTCAAGAACGCCTGGCCGTATCCATAGTTCGCCTCCGGCTGACACCGCGGCCAGGTGCCGTCCCCTGCTGCGCTGAGCCCCTCCCGCGCACTAGTCGGGGGACCTCCGGCCCTCGCTCCTCCGGGGCGCCTCGCAGGGCGGCCCACCTCGGAGGCCGGGTGTCGCAGGAGCGCGACGGTGTCGCCGCGTCAGAACGACGCGGTGAGCTCGATGGCGATGCCGTCGGGGTCGAAGGCGGCCAGGAAGGCCATGCCCATGGCCAGCATCTCCCGGATCGGGCCGTGCTCGATCCCCAGCTCGTCGTACCGGGCCACGGCCGTGTCTAGGTCCGCACGGCTGCCGACGGAGAAGCTGAGGTGGTCCAGGCCCACCCGGAAGGGGTCGAACCGGTCCTCCGCGTGCGCGGCGTCGACCGGGCGCAGGCCGACCATCACCCCGGCGTTGACCAACACGATCCCGCCCTGCAGCAGGTCCGTGAACACGCCGTCCGGATCGTCGTCCGGCGGGCGGTCCATGGCGACCTCGAAGCCGAGCGCCTCGGTGTAGAAGGCGCGCGACCGCGCGACGTCGGTCACGGTCAGCCGGATGTGGTGAGGCGTACCGATCGACAAGGGGGCGCTCATGGCCGTGACGCTAGGGCGGGAGGCGAGGGGGCGCCTCCCAGCGGCGGCGGGAACAGTCCTGCGTGCCAGGCTGTTGCCCCGACGAACGCCGGCCTGCGCTGGGCCGCTGTCGAGTAATGAGGAGTAGCTCGTGTCCCTTCCACCCCTGGTGGAGCCCGCCGCCGACCTGTCCATCGACGAGGTCCGCCGCTACAGCCGTCACCTGATCATCCCCGACGTCGGGATGGACGGGCAGAAGCGGCTGAAAAGCGCCAAGGTGCTCGCCGTCGGCGCCGGCGGCCTCGGCTCGCCGGTGCTGATGTATCTGGCCGCGGCCGGGGTCGGCACGCTCGGCATCGTCGAGTTCGACACCGTCGACGAGTCCAACCTGCAGCGGCAGATCATCCACGGCCAGTCCGACGTGGGCCGGTCGAAGGCCGAGAGCGCGCGGGACTCCATCAAGGAGATCAACCCGCTGATCGACGTCTGGCTGCACGAGACGCGGCTGGACAGCGACAACGTGCTCGAAATCTTCAGCCAGTACGACCTGATCGTCGACGGCACCGACAACTTCGCCACGCGCTACCTGGTCAACGACGCGTGCGTACTGCTGAACAAGCCCTACGTCTGGGGCTCGATCTACCGCTTCGACGGCCAGGTCTCGGTGTTCTGGAACGACCACGGCCCCAACTACCGCGACCTCTACCCGGTGCCGCCGCCGCCCGGCATGGTGCCCAGCTGCGCCGAGGGCGGCGTGCTCGGCGTCCTGTGCGCGACCGTCGGCGCGATCCAGGCCACCGAGGCGGTCAAGCTGATCACCGGCATCGGCGAGACGCTGCTCGGCCGGCTGATGGTCTACGACGCCCTGGAGATGACCTTCCGCACCATCAAGGTGCGCAAGGACCCGGAGGGCGAGCCGATCACCGGGCTGATCGACTACGAGACCTTCTGCGGTGTGGTCTCCACCGAGGCCCAGGAGGCCGCGGCCGGCTCGACGATCACCGTCGACGAGCTCAAGGACATGATGGACGCCGGCAAGGACTTCGAGCTGATCGACGTCCGGGAGCCCAACGAGTACGAGATCGTTTCCATCCCCGGCGCGACGCTGATCCCCAAGGACGAGATTCTGTCCGGCCGCGCGCTGGCGCAGCTGCCGCAGGACAAGCCGATCGTGCTGCACTGCAAGACCGGCGTCCGGTCGGCCGAGGCGCTCGCCGCGCTGAAGAACGCCGGCTTCTCCGACGCCGTGCACGTCCAGGGTGGCGTGACGGCCTGGGCCACGCGGATCGACAAGGCACTGCCGACCTACTGAGGAAGGACCCCGTCCTCCCCACCGCTCGCAAGCTCGCGGCGGTGCTCTGGACGGGGCCGCCCGAGGGCCCGGCCCGCTCCCATACAGGGGCGGGACGGGCCCTCGCGCTGTCTACTGACGGCATGGCCGACTTCGCCCCGACCGAGCTGCTGGCGCTCTTCCAGCGCGCGCAGGCCTCGTTCACCGACCGGGTCGACGCGGTGGAACCGGAGCAGTGGGACGACGAGGCGCTGCCGGGCTGGACCGTCGCCGACCTCGTCGCCCACCTGGTGTCCGAGGCGCTCTGGGCCCCGCCGCTGCTGGCCGGGCAGCCGGCCGACCTCGTCGACGGGCGCGTCCCCGACGACACGAACGACCTGCTCGGCGACGACCCGCTCACCGGCTGGGAGTCCGCAGCCGACGGCGCGCTGGCCGCCTTCGCCGAGGACCGGCCGCTGCTGCGCACGGTCCACCTGTCCCGCGGCCCCACCCCGGCGGCCGAGTACATCGAGGAGCTGACCGCCGACCTCACCGTGCACTCCTGGGACCTCGCCCGCGCCACGGACGGCGACACCGAGCTCGACCCGGCACTGGTGACGGCGGCCCTCGTGGTCGCGGATCGGCTGCCCGATTCGGGCGTGCCCGGCTTGTTCGACCCGCCGCTCGACGTGCCGCGGACCGCCCCGCCGCAGACCCGCCTGCTGGCCCGGTACGGCCGCCGGGGGTGAACGCAGTGCCCGCTTGGTCCGGAGAGCGCGACCCGGCGGACGTGGACGAGGCCGTCTTCGACGCCGTCGAGGCGATCCCGCCCGGCCGGGTGAGCACCTACGGCGCGATCGGGAGGCTGGTCGGCGTCGGGCCGCGGCGGGTCGCCCGGGCGCTGTCGCAGGGTGGGGGAGCGGTGCCCTGGTACCGGGTGGTGCGCGCCGACGGGTCGGTCGCCGAGCCGGTCCGCGTGCGCCAGTTGGCGCTGCTCGCCGCCGAGGGGGTGCCGCTGCGCGCCGGCCGGGTCGACCTGGCCGCGGTCGGCTGGCCCTGAGAGGTCACGCCCCAACTGCCTCGCCCGCCCCGGAACCGTCGGCGGCCCGTGTTTCCATCGACGGGTGGCAGAGCGGAGGGACGCAGGAGCGCCGGTCTACCGGCTCGTGCAGGGTGAGCCGGCCGCCGTCGCGCGCCCGCGGCTGGACCCCACCCAGCAGGCCGTCGTCAACCACCCCGGCGGCCCGCTGCTGGTGCTCGCCGGGCCCGGCACCGGCAAGACGACGACGATCGTGGAGGCCGTGGCCGCGCGCATCGACCGCGGTGTGGACCCTGAGCAGATCCTGGTCCTGACCTTCAGCCGCAAGGCCGCCGCCGAGCTGCGCACCCGCATCACCGGCCGGGTGGCGCGCACGATCCGCGAGCCGCTGGCCCGCACCTTCCACTCCTACGCCTACGGCGTCCTGCGCCGGGCCGCGCTGCTGCGCGGTGAGCCGCCGCCCCGGCTGCTCACCGCCGCGGAGCAGGACGCCGTCGTCGCCTCGCTGCTGCGCGGTGACGTCGAGGGCGAGGGCGCCGTCCGCTGGCCCGACGAGCTCGGCCCGGCGCTGGCCACCAACGCCTTCCGCGGGGAGCTGCGCGACCTCCTGCTGCGCGCCACCGAGCGGGGCGTCGGGCCCGAGCAGCTGGTGGCCTGGGGCCGGGCGACCGGGCGCGCGCACTGGGTGCTCGCGGCGGCGTTCCAGGAGCAGTACGAGGCGGTCACCGCCTTCGCCACCGCCGCCCGGGGTGACGCCGCAGGTTTCGACCCCGCCGAGCTGGTGCGCCAGGCCATCGCCGAGCTGGAGGACGACCCCGAGCTGCTGCGCCAGGAGCGCGAGCGGGCCCGCTGGCTGTTCGTCGACGAGTACCAGGACACCGACCCGGCCCAGGTGGAGCTGCTGGAGCTGCTTGTGGGCCGGGGCGGCGACCTGGTCGTCGTGGGCGACCCGGACCAGGCGATCTACGCCTTCCGCGGCGCGGAGCCGCGCGGCATCGTGGAGTTCCCCGACCGCTTCCGGCACGTCGACGGGCGGGAGGCGGGCCGGCTCTCGCTCGGCGTCTGCCGCCGCTCGGGGCCTGAGCTGCTGCGGGTCAGCCGGAAGGTCGCCGAGGGCCTGCCCGGCCCGGCCCTCCACCGGCGGCTGCAGCCGGTGGAGGGGGCCGACGACGGCGCCGCCGAGGTGCACGTCTTCGGGTCCGCCGCGGTCGAGGCGGCCTACCTCGCCGACGTGCTGCGCCGCGCCCACCTGCTCGACGAGGTGCCGTGGTCGCAGATGGCCGTGGTCGTCCGTACGGCGTTGGCGCTGGGGCCGCTGCGGCGCGCGCTGACCTCCGCCGGGGTCCCCGTCGCCGTCTCCTCCGACGAGCTGCCGCTGGCGGCCCAGCCGGCCGTCGCGCCGTTCCTGTCCGCCCTCGACGCACTGCTCCCCGATGCCGACGGCACCCCGGCCGGCCTGGACGAGCCGGCGGCCGAGGCGCTGCTGGCCTCGCCGCTGGGCGGCGCCACCGTGCTGGACCTGCGCCGGCTGCGCCGCGCGGTCCGCATCGCGCTGGCGCGGCAAGGCGTGGACGCCGCTGAGCGCGGCGCTCCGCTGGCGGTCGCGGTCACCGACGAGGGGCTGCTGGAGACGCTGCCCGAGCACGTGTCCCGCCCGGCCCTGCGGGTCGCCGCCGTCCTCGCCGCCGGCCGGGTGGCGCTCGCGCACGACGGCACCGCCGAGGACGTGCTTTGGGCGATGTGGCAGCGCAGCGGCCTCGCCGGCCGGTGGGCGCGGGCCAGCGCCGCCGGCGGGCCCGCGGGTGCGGTCGCCGACCGGGATCTCGACGCCGTCGTCGCGCTGTTCGATGCCGCCGCCGGCTTCGTCGACCGGCTCCCCTCGGCCGACGTCCGGGCCTTCGTCGAGCACCTCTCGGCGCAGGAGCTGCCCGGCGACACCGGGGCGGCGCGGGCGGCGGCCGACGAGACGGTGCGGCTGCTGACCGCGCACGCGTCCAAGGGCCTGGAGTGGGACCTGGTCTGCGTGGCCGGCGTGCAGGAGGGGGTGTGGCCGGACCTGCGGGAGCGCGCCACGCTGCTCGGCACCGAGGACCTCGTGGAGCTGGCGGCCGGCATCGACGGCGCCGTGGTCGACCGGCGCAGGCTGGCCCTGGCCGAGGAGCGGCGGCTGTTCTACGTCGCCTGCACACGAGCCCGCCGCCGGTTGCTGGTCACCGCCGTCCAGGGGGGACTCGACGGTGCCGAGGCCGGGGCCACCGCCTCGCGCTTCCTCGACCTGGTGTCGCCGCCGCCGGAAGACGGCCGCCCGCTCACCGAGTTGCCCCGCTCACTGACCCTGCCCGCGCTGGTCGCCGACCTGCGCCGCGCCGTCACCGATCCGCACACCCCGCCCGCGCGCCGCTCGGCCGCGGCGGCGGTGCTGCGCCGGCT
>JALYNA010000443.1 GCA_030773455.1 Actinomycetota bacterium | reverse complement strand
GCATCACCGGGATGCCGGCCTCCTCGAAGATGGCCGCGCTGAAGGTGTCGTAGGCGGTGAGCATCGCCCACTTCTCGCCGCGCTCCTTGGCCTGCTGCAGGTGGTGCACGCGCACCCGGGCGGTCGATCTCCCGCCGTAGAGGACCGGTTCTGTCATGACTGTGCTGCCGCCCCTTCGGGGACGCTGGGCAGGCTCTCCCGCCAGCGGTTGGTGATCGGCAGGCGCCGGTCGCGGCCGAACGCCTTGAGGCCGATCTTGGTGCCGGGCGCGGACTGCCGGCGCTTGAACTCCGCGGCGTCCACCAGCCGCAGCACCCGCGCCACCACCTCCGGGTCGTGCCCGCACTCGAGCAGCTCGGCCATCCCCAGGTCCCGATCGACGTAGTCGGCCACCACCGCGTCGAGCTCGTCGTAGGACGGCAGCGAGTCGGTGTCCACCTGGCCGGGCGCGAGTTCCGCCGACGGCGGCTTCTCGATGGAGTTCACCGGGATCGGCTCGGTCTCCCCGCGCCCGCGGGCGTGCTCGTTGCGCCACTGGGCCAGCTCCCACACCAGCGTCTTCGGCACGTCCTTGATGGGTGCGAAGCCGCCGGCTGAGTCGCCGTAGAGGGTCGAGTAGCCGACCGCGATTTCGCTCTTGTTGCCGGTGGTCAGGACCAGGTGCCCGTGCTGGTTGGACAGCCCCATCAGCAGCGTGCCGCGAACCCGCGCCTGCAGGTTCTCCGCGGCGACCCCGGTGAGCTCCACCGAGGAGTGGTAGGCGTCAACCATCGGCGCGATCGGGACGACGGAGTAGTGCAGCCCGGTCCGCTGCGCCAGGTCCTCGGCGTCGGCCAGGGAGTGCTCGCTGGAGTACTTCGACGGCAGCCCCACGCCGTGCACCCGGTCGGCGCCCAGCGCGTCGACGGCCAGGGCGGCGCAGACCGCGGAGTCGATGCCGCCGGAGAGGCCGAGCACCACCGAGGGCATGCCGTTCTTGTCGATGAAGTCCCGCAGCCCCAGCACCAGCGCCCGCCAGACCTCCTCGCAGTCGCTGAGCGGCTCGGCCACCGACGCCGGGCGCGGCTCGTACGCCGGCACCGGCTCCTCGGAGAGCACGTGCCGGGTGACCGTCATGGGCCCGATCCGGCCCGCGCGCCGCTCGGGCACCGCCGACGGGTCGAGGTCCAGGTCGATGCACATCAGGTGCTCCACGAACTGCGGGGCCCGGCCGAGCAGCTCGCCGTCCGCGGACACGGCCATCGAGTCGCCGTCGAACACCAGCTCGTCCTGCCCGCCGACCTGGTTGCAGTAGACGACGGTGGCCCGGGCCTCGGCCGCCCGGCGGCGGACCAGCGGCAACCGCAGGTCGTCCTTGGCCCGCTCGTAGGGCGAGGCGTTGGGTGAGACGACGAGGTCGACGCCGACCTGCCCGGCGACGCCGCACGGCCCGCCCTCGACCCAGAGATCCTCGCAGACGGTCAGCACGACGTCCACGCCGTGCAACCGGACCACCGGCAGTTCGGTGCCGGGCACGAAGTAGCGGGCCTCGTCGAAGACGCCGTAGTTGGGCAGGTGCCGCTTGTAGTAGCGGACGACGACCTCGCCGCCGTACAGCAGCGCCGCGGCGTTGCGCGGTGCGCCGCGGCGCGGGTTGGCGTCGGCCGGACGGTCGTCGTCGCCGGGCATAGACTCCGTCGGCGCTGGCCCTGCGCCCGGCGTGTGCGCCAGGTAGCCGACGACGACGGCGGTGTCGCCCAGCCCCTGCGCGGCGAGGTCGGCGGCGAGGGCGACCAGCGCGGTCTCGCTGGCGCGGGCGAAGGACTCCCGGAGCACGAGGTCCTCCGGCGGGTACCCCGTCAGGGTCATCTCGGGGAAGACGACGACGTGGGCGCCGGCCTGGGCCGCGTCCGCCGTCCAGCGGGTCACCAGCGCGGCGTTGCCGTCGATGTCGCCGACCCGCGTGTCGACCTGGGCCAGGGCCACCCGGAGCTGTACCTGCTGTCCAGTCACCCGGTCAGTCTCGTCGCCGTCCGGGCTCTCCGGCCAGGCGGGGCCGGACGCGTGCTGGTGTGTCCCCGGCACGGACCGGGCAGGCTGGGGCGGACGTCACCCTCCGGACACGACTGGACGCGATCATGGCCAACATGGACCGACAGCAGGAGTTCGTGCTGCGCACCCTCGAGGAACGCGACATCCGCTTCGTGCGGCTGTGGTTCACGGACGTCTCCGGCTACCTCAAGGCCGTCGCCGTGGCGCCGGCCGAGATCGAGGCGGCCTTCGCCGAGGGCATCGGCTTCGACGGCTCGGCGATCGAGGGCTTCGCCCGCGTCTACGAGTCCGACATGCTCGCCCAGCCCGATCCCGGCACCTTCCAGGTGATGCCGTCGGCCAAGGGGCGGCCCAGCGACACCGCGCGGATGTTCTGCGACCTCACGCTGCCCGACGGCTCGCCGTCCTGGGCCGATCCCCGGCACGTGCTGCGCCGGGCGCTGGCCAAGGCCGCCGACATGGGCTTCACCTTCTACACCCACCCCGAGGTGGAGTTCTTCGTGCTCAAGGACCAGCCGACCGACGGCAGCCCGCCCGAGCCGGCCGACAACGGCGGCTACTTCGACCTGTCCACGCACAACGTCGCGCACGACTTCCGCCGCGAGGCGGTCTTCGCGCTGGAGGCCATGGGCATCTCGGTGGAGTTCAGCCACCACGAGGTCGCGCCCGGCCAGCAGGAGATCGACCTGCGCTACGCCGACGCCCTGTCGATGGCCGACAACATCATGACGCTGCGGCACGTCGTCCGGGAGGTCGCGCTCGCCCAGGACGTGCACGCCACGTTCATGCCCAAGCCGTTCACCGAGCTGGCGGGCTCGGCGATGCACACCCACCTGTCGCTGTTCGAGGGCGACCGCAACGCCTTCCACGACCCGGCCGACCCGATGAAGCTGTCGACCACCGGCAAGCAGTTCATCGCCGGGCTGCTCACCCACGCCAAGGAGTACACCGCCGTCACCAACCAGACGGTCAACTCCTACCGGCGGCTGCTGGCCGGCACCGAGGCGCCGACGGCGGCCACCTGGGGCCGGGCCAACCGCTCGGCGCTGGTGCGGCTGCCCTCCTACAAGCCGAACAAGGGCCAGTCGGCGCGGGTGGAGGTCCGCTCCCCGGACTCCGCGTGCAACCCCTACCTCACCTTCGCCGTCCTGCTGGCCGCCGGGCTCCGCGGCGTCGAGAAGGGCTACGAGCTCCCCCCCGAGGCCGAGGACGACGTCTGGTCGCTCACCGACACCGAGCGCCGCGCGGCCGGCTACGAGGACCTCCCGGTGTCCCTGGGGGAGGCGCTCACCGCCATGCAGGGCAGCGAGCTGGTCGCCGAGACCCTCGGCGAGCACGTCTTCGAGTTCTTCCTGCGCAACAAGTGGGCGGAGTTCAACGCCTACCGGCAGCACGTGACCCCGTGGGAGCTCAAGCGCTACCTGCCCGGCCTCTGAAAAGGACCCCCTGCCCCCCTCGCAGGCTTGCGGCGGGGCCCTGCAGGGGGCCGCTGGCTACGCTCGACGGGTGGCCCGCCTGCTCGTCGTCGTCCCCTCCGAGACCGATCCGCCGGCGCGGCTCGGCGCGTGGCTGACCCAGGCCCGGCTGGAGCTCCACGAGCGCCGGCCCGGCCCGGCCGACGACCTCCCGGCGACCCTCGACGGCTTCGACGGCCTGCTCGTCCTGGGCGGCCCGCAGTCGGCGATGGACGACGAGGCCACCAGCCCCGAGCTGGTCGGGGTGCGCCGGCTGCTGGCGCAGGCGCTGCGGGACGACGTTCCCACCCTCGCCGTCTGCCTGGGCGCCCAGTTGCTCGCCGAGATCGGGGGAGGGCGCGTGCGGAAGGGGGTCGAGGGGCCCGAGGTGGGCGCCACCCTCGTCGCCAAACGGGACGCCGCCGACGCCGATCCGCTCTTCGGCCCGCTCCCGATGACCCCGGACGTGATCCAGTTCCACCACGACGAGATCGCCGAGCTGCCGCGAGGAGCCACCCTGCTGGCGAGCAGCCCGATGTACGCCCACCAGGCCTTCCGTGTCGGCCGGCACGTCTACGGCCTGCAGTTCCACATCGAGACGACGCCGGAGATCGTCGAGGAGTGGGCCGGGCGCGACGAGGTGGGCGTGGCCGCCAGCCCGTTCGACCGGGAGACGATCTGCGCCCGCGCGGCTGCGGTGCACCCGGACCTGGAGGAGGTGTGGGCGCCGTTCGCCGGCCGCTTCGCCGACCTGGTCCGCAGCGGCTCCCGCAGCGGAGCAGGCGCGGCGTGACCACCGGCAACGCACCGGAGATCCCACGCCGGGCCGTCGTCCGGCTGGTCCGGTTCGGCTTCGTCGACGGCGAGCGGGCCGCGCGCCTGCTGGCCGAGCTGGAGATGGGGCTGTGGGACCTGGAGCGCAACGAGCCCGCCGATCCCGAGGCCGGCCCGGTCGTCTCCGCGTTGGCCCGCACCGGCGACCCCGACCTGGCGCTGCGGTCGCTGCGCCGGCTGATCGAGTCCCTGGACTCCGCGGACGCCAGCGGCGGCTCGGCCGCCGCGCTGCTGGCCCGGCTGCGCGGCTCGGCGTCGCTGCGCAGCCGGCTGCTCAGCGTGCTGGGCGCCAGCTCCGGCCTCGCCGACCACCTGGCCGCCCACCCCGGTGACTGGACCGTGCTCGACGACGACGCCGACGGCACCTCCAGGGGCCCGACCCGGCCCACGCCGCAGGCGCTGGAGCGGCAGATGCTCGCCGCCGTCGGAGCCGACCCCGACGACCCGCCGTGGGGAGTGCGCCTGGGCAAGGCCGCCCCCGACGCGAGCCCCCAGCGGGTGGGCGACCTGCGGCTGGCCTACCGGCGGGCGATCCTCTCCCTCGCCGGGCGCGACCTGGGCGAGGGCCTGGCCGCCGAGGACGTCGCCGCGGAGCTGGCCGACCTCGCCGCCGCGGTCCTCACCGCGGGGCTGGCGCTGGCCGTCGCCGAGCAACCCGCTGACGCCCCGGCCTGCCGGCTGGCGGTCATCGCGCTGGGCAAGACCGGCGGCCGCGAGCTCAACTACGTCAGCGACGTCGACGTCGTCTTCGTGGCCGAGCCGGTGGACCCCGCCGAGGCGGAGGGACCCGCAGTGAAGAGCGCGACCCGGGTGGCCGCGGCGCTGATGCGGATCTGCAGGGAGGCGGCCTGGGAGGTCGACGCCGCACTGCGGCCCGAGGGCAAGGCGGGTGCGCTGGTCCGCACGCTGCACGGGCACGCCGCCTACTACCGCAGCTGGGCCAGCACCTGGGAGTTCCAGGCGCTGCTGAAGATGCGCCCCGTCGCGGGCGACCCGGACCTGGGCCGGCAGTACGTCGAGGAGCTGTTCCCGCTGGTCTGGCAGGCCGGTGAGCGACCCGGCTTCGTCGCCGAGGTGCAGGCCATGCGCCGGCGGGTGCTGGAGAACATCCCGCCGGCCCAGGCCGAGCGCGAGCTCAAGCTCGGCCGCGGCGGGCTGCGCGACGTGGAGTTCGCCGTCCAGCTGCTGCAGCTGGTGCACGGGCGGGTCGACGTGCGGCTGCGGGTGGGCGGCACGCTGCCGGCGCTGCACGCCCTGCGCGCCGGCGGCTACGTGGGGCGCGACGACGCCGACACGCTCATCGCCTCCTACCGGTTCCTGCGCACCGTCGAGCACCGGCTGCAGCTGCTCCGGCTGCGCCGCACGCACCTGCTGCCCACCGACGAGCAGCAGCTGCGCTGGCTGGCCCGCTCGCTGGGCTACAAGCCCGACCACCGCGGGGACGCCGTCGCCGTCCTCGACGCCGAGCTGTCGCTGCACACCCGCGAGGTGCGCCGGCTGCACGAGAAGCTGTTCTACCGGCCACTGCTCTCGGCCGTGGCGAAGGTGCCGCCGGAGGCCGCGCAGCTGGGGTCGAAGGCCGCCGGGGACTGGCTGCGCGCGCTGGGCTTCGCCGACGCCGACGGCGCGCTGCGGCACATGGCCGCGCTCACCGGTGGGGTCTCGCGGTCGGCGTCGATGCAGAAGTACCTGCTGCCGGTGATGCTGCAGACCCTCGCCGACTGCGCCGACCCCGACGCCGGACTGCTGGCCTACCGCAGGGTCAGCGAGGCCCTCGGCGGCAACCAGTGGTACCTGCGGCTGCTGCGGGACGAGGGGCAGGTCGCCGAGCGGCTGGCCGCGCTGCTGGGCTCCAGCCAGTACGTCGCCGCGCTGCTCACCCGCACCCCCGAGGCGCTGCGGATCCTCGCCGCCGACGAGGAGCTCCGCCCGCGCACCGCGGCCGCTCTGGCCGCGGCGTGGCGGCAGGCGGCCGGACGGGCACCGAACCCGGTCGACGGGATCCGGGTGCTGCGGGGGCTGCGCCGCTCCGAGCTGCTGCGGGTCGCGGCCGCGGACCTGCTGGGCATGCTCGACGTCGAGCAGGTCGGCCGGGCGATGACCGACGTCGCCGTCGCCACGCTGCAGGTCGGCCTGGACGTCGCGGTGCGGGCGCACGCCGCGGAGACCGGCACCGCGCCCGGCGACCTCCCGACCGACATCGCCGTCATCGGCATGGGCCGGCTCGGCGGTGGCGAGATGGGCTACGGCTCGGACGCCGACGTGCTGTTCGTGCACCGGCCGCGGCCCGGCATGGAGGACGGGAAGGCCACGGCGGCGGCCAACGCGGTGGCGCACACGCTGCGCCGGCTGCTCGGCGAGCCAGCACCGGACCCGGCCTTCGACATCGACGCCGACCTGCGGCCCGAGGGTCGCCAGGGCGCGCTGGTGCGCAGCCTGGACTCCTACCGCGAGTACTACGAGCGCTGGATGTCGGTGTGGGAGATGCAGGCGCTGCTGCGCGCCGTGCCCGTCGCCGGCGACGAGGCCCTCGGCGCGGAGTTCGTCGAGCTGGTCGACCCGATCCGCTATCCGGCCGACGGCATCTCAGCCGAGCAGGTCGCCGAGATCCGCCGGATCAAGGCCCGGGTGGAGCGGGAGCGGCTGCCGCGGGGCGCGGACCCGACGACGCACGCCAAGCTGGGCCGTGGCGGCCTGGCCGACGTCGAGTGGACCGCCCAGCTGCTCCAGCTCGAGCACGCCGGCCGGCGGCCGGAGCTGCGGGTGACCTCGACGGTGGCCGCGCTGACCGCGCTGCGCGAGGCCGGTCTCCTCGAGGCGGACCAAGCGGAGGCGCTGCAGAAGGCGTGGGAGCTGGCCAGTCGGGCCCGCAACGCGGTCTTCCTCGTGCGTGGCCGGCCCAGCGACCAGCTGCCGCGGCCCGGGGTCGAGCTGGCCGGCGTCGCGCGGGCCAGCGGGTACGGCCCGGAGGCCGACCCGGGGCAGTTCCTCGACGACTACCGCCGGGCCACCCGCCAGGCGCGGAGCGTCGTCGAGCAGGTCTTCTACGGGCAGCCGCCGGCCCGGTCCTGACCGGCGGCCGCCCGGCCCGCGTCACACCTGTCGGGCGAAGACGACGACGTTGTCGATGTAGCTGCCGGCCGAGGAGTCGAAGGGGCCGCCGCAGGTGATCAGGCGCAGCTCCGGGCCCTCGGTGTTGCCGTAGACCTCGAGGGTGGGGAAGTCGTCCTTGGGGACGACCCGGATGTCGTACACCTCGAAGGTCGCGACGGTCCCGTCCTCGCGGGTCACCTCGGCCCGGTCACCCGGGGCCAGGTTGCCGAGCTCGTAGAACACCGACGGGCCGTTGGCGGCGCTGTCGACGTGGCCCTCGATCACGGCCGGACCCACCTCGCCCGGGCGGGGGGAGTCCCGGAACCAGGCGGCCTTGTCGTAGTCCGGGCCCGGCTGCGGGACCTCCAGCGTCCCGTCCGGGTTGAGCCCCACGGTGATGAGGTCGGACTCGACGTCGATGGCGGGGACGCGGATCGACACCGGCACGGCCACCGAGCCCGTGGCGGCGGGCGGCGGGGCGGGGCTCGTCGTCGGTGCGCTTGGGCCCGGAACGGCCTCGGAGTTCGTCGACGGGCCGGCCGACGGGCTCGCAGGTGGGCTGCTCGACGGGCTCGTCGACGGGCTCGTCGACCGGTCGGCGCCGGCGATGGGGGTGGGCGGGGGGGCGTCCTGGTCGAGCAGCCCCACGGCCACCGCGGTGCCACCGCCCAGGAGCAGCAGCACCGCGAGGACCAGCGAGGCCACACGGCCAGGACGCCGGGCCCGGGAGTCCTCCCGGGGCCCGGCGTCCTCGCTCATCAGTTGTCGGTGCTGAACCGACGGCGGGCCAGGAGGGCACCGCCACCGACGACGGCGACCGCGCCGAGGCCGATCAGGCCGGCGTTCTCCGTGCCGGTGGTGGAACCGGCGCCGGTCTCGACGCCACCCTGCGGCATGGAGCCCATCTGCGAGGCGTTCAGGACGCCGCACAGGGCCGGGTCGGTGGCCTCACCCGGCAGCGACGGGTCCAGGTCGGACACGCCGCGCTCGCCCGCGCTGTACTTGCCGTCGCCGTCGTGGTCCACACCGTGGACCACCACGACGGCCTCGCCGGCGACGATCGCCGAGGCGACGTCTTCGCTGACCTGGACGTCACCGCGCGAGTACTCAAACTCAGCACCGACGGCGAACCGGTCCACGGCCAGGGTCGAGTCGGGCGAGGTGTCCCCGGTCTTGGTCAGCGACACGACGACCGGGCCGTAGGCCGGAGCGCCCTCCACGGTGGTGAAGTGCTGGTCGGGGTTAGTCTCACCCTGCAGCGCCTCGGCGTTGTTGTCCGACTCGGTGGGGCACTCGTGGCGGGCGTCCGCGCCGAAGTGGATGTGCGCCGCGTGCGGTGCGTCCTGGAGCAGGCCCTGGGCGGCGAGGGTGAACGACAGGGTCGTGCCCGAGATCTCCACCATCGCGTGGCCGCTGCCGTCGACGTTGTTGACCGGGCCTGGCGAGAGGTCGGCCTGCGCCGAACCCTCGGCGGCGGCCGCGGGACCCGCCATGGCCACGAGGGCCGCCAGGCTGAGTGCAGGAGCGGCGACAGCCGCACGGGTGAGGGATCGCATCGTGTTCCCTTTCGATGGACCTGCGGGCCCGGGATGGACGCCGCCAGGGTGGTGCGTGCCCCTGGTGGGGCAGGTGGTGCAGGTGATTCGGATCGGGACCGCCGATCGGATGCCCGACCGTCGAACTGATTTGTCGTCCGCCGGCTGCGGCCGCCGACCGATCTCCGGTGAGAATGGCCCGGTTGCGCGATCACACATCGCACGACCGGAGATCACCCGGAACGGTGAGGTGGGCCACCCGGCAGGGCTGTCCGGCGCTGGTCGTCGTCCGCGCCGCCCCATGCGCCGAGGTGGCGGTGGGAGATCAGGGCCAGCGCGGCCAGGACGACGGTCCCGGCCACGTCGACCCAGAACGACTCCCACCACAGGGACGCCGCGGTCGACTCCACGAAGCCGAACAGCCCGACCGTCGTGGAGAGCAGCAGTCCGACCAGCGTGCCCGCGGACAGGGCCGCGCCGGCCGCAGCCGCCCAGGGCAGCCACCTCGCGGATGCTACCAGGAGCAGCAGGGCCCCGAGCACGCCGAGGACCGCGTTGGCCAGGAAGGCCGGTCCGACGACGTCGATTCCGGCGTAACCCTGCTGCCAGAGGTACCCGTGGATGACCGCGGTGGCCAGCAGCAGGGCGGCGCCACCGAGGCGCAGCGCCCGGACGAGCGCGCCGGAGGACGGCCGTCCACCGGGCGTCGGTCCGGCCATCACTTCACCGTGACTTCGAGCTCCATGCCCATGCCGCGGTGGTTGCCGACGGAGCAGTAGACGACGTACTCGCCCGGCGGCAGGTCGACCTCCACGGTGCCCGACTTGCCAGGGGGGAGGATCTCGGTCGCGGCCAGGTCCTTGCCGTCGGCGCTCTCCACGACCAGGTCGTGGGACGCCTGTCCCTGGTTGGTGACCTCGAAGGTCGTGGTGCCGGCGGCCAGCTCGGTCTCGGAGAGGTCGATGGCGAAGTCGGTCTTGGTGGCCTGCACGGCCGAGGAGGACGGTGCCTCCGGCGAGCTGCCTCCGGTGCCCGGAGCGGCGCCGGAGCCGGCGGAGGACGGTGCGTCGGTGGCGGCCGACGTACCGGGGGCCGACGACGGCTCGGAGCCCGCCGGAGCAGGCGACGAGCGCCGCCGCGGACAGTGCCAGGACGGACGCGAACCCCGGCTTGGCGATCCGGCGGTGGGGGAGACGGTTGGCGGACACGGGGACTCCTCGGGCGACGGCGGCCTCGCTCTCGGACGGCGAGCGAGCGGGGACACGCGGCAGTGCGTGGGACAGCGGTCGCCAGGTCTTCGTCCCGAGCCGGTGCGGTGGTTCACCGGCCGCAGCCGGTCGGCACGCTCCCCGGGGATTGTGGGGGCCGCGGACGGGGCAGGCAGCGAGTGTGCCACCACCCCGCTCCGCCGGCCCGGCCCGGCCCCCGGACGACGAGCCCGCCTCTGCCCCGGAGGCCGGCGCCACCATCACGCCCTACCGGGACGGCCCGCTGATCGTGCGCGGGGACTTCTGGCTGGTCGACCAGGACGGCGGGGAGATCGACCCCGGCCGCCGGACGGTGGCGCTGTGCCGGTGCGGGAGGTCCGGCATCAAGCCGTTCTGCGACGGCTCGCACAAGCGCGCCGGGTTCTCCGCCCCGAGCGCGCCCCGCCGCCCGCGGCCGGCCGCCGGCATCCGCGCCCGGGAGGACGACGGCTCCCCTCCCGGGGCCTGACCTCACGCGGCGAGCGGGCGTTCGCCGCGCAGCGCCGATGAGCCGGCCTCCCAGGCGCCCAGCAGCTGCCGCGCGGCCAGGCCGTCCATCGCCAGCGAGCACGCGGCGCCGAAGAGGACGTCGGCGGCGAGTGCGGGCTCGGCGGCCACCAGCGAGCCGCACATGTCCACCGAGGCGATCTGCTCGTGAACGGCGTCGGCCTCCACGTGCTCGTCGTAGAAGACCGTCGTGGACTCGCCGAAACCCAGCCGGCGCAGCCCGGTCGAGTAGCGGCGGGACGGCTCGGAGGAGGTCATCTCCACGCACGCCAGGTGCCCCAGCGCCGCACCGCGCCAGCGGCGGTGCAGCCCGAACAGCGACATGGTGTTCACCGCGGCGAACGCGGCGGCGGGGGCGTCGTCCCACAGTGCGCCGTAGGTGGCGTCGAGGTCGAGGTCGCGCATCAGCCCGGCGAACAGCTCGCTGTGCATCCGGGCAGCGGAGCCACCGCCGTACTCGTCGGCCTGGATCTCCACCATGGCCGCCTTGGCCCGCCCCGACAGCCGGGGGACGGCGAAGGTGTGCGGGTCGCCCTCCTTGAGGTGGTACACCGAGCGCAGCGTCAGGTAATCCCGCCACTGCTCCAGCGAGCCGGTGCGCGCCATGTACCGCGACAGCGAGGGGCCGTCGTCGGCCGCGATGAGGGCGGTGAGCTGCTGGTCGACCGGTTCGTCGGTGACCTCGGGCTCCCCGACCAGAGCGCGCAGCGCCGCGGTGTGTGCCCGTTCCAGGTGCGCGCGCAGCCGGAGCAGCTCCGGGTCCCACTCCCAGTCCTCGTCGACGCCGTCGAAGCCGCGGTAGTGCAGCTCATAGCAGATCGCCAGGGCCAGCTGGAGGTCCTCGTCGGCCAGTGGGGCGGTCGCGGTGGCCGCGCTCCGCTCCGCGAGCTCGAGGGTCGCGGGGGACAGGGTGCCGCAGCTGAGGTCGGCGCGGAGGGCGCGGGTGAGGGGGCCCCGTGGCTCGGGCAGGCGCATGCCGGTCCCATGCCCACGGCCGGCTGGATCGAAGCACTGCGGGTGGAACGTCAGCTGTGGGTACGGGCGCAGCATGAGCCCCGCAGGCCGCGTCGTCCTGGTCACCGGCGGCAGTGCCGGCATCGGCCGCAGCACTGTCACCCGGCTGGCCCGCGACGGCGCGCGGGTGGTGACGTGCGCCCGCGGCGGTGACCGGCTGGAGCAGTCCGTCAGTGGGCTGCCCGGGGTGAGCACGGTCGTGGCCGACGTGGCCGACGCGGCCGACCGCGCCCGGTTGCTGGAGCGCGTCCTGGCCGAGCACGGCCGGCTCGACGCCGTCGTCCTCAACGCCGGGCTTGGCTGGGCCGGTCTGGTCGAGGACATGCCCGGGGACGCCGTGGAGCGGCTGATCGGGCTGAACCTCACCGGCGTCGTCGAGCTCACCCGCATCGCGCTGCCGCACCTGCTGGAGGCCACAGCCGGGCGGGGGAGGGCCGACGTCGTCACCGTCGCCTCGGCGGCGGCGTGGTCGCAGGTGCCGCCGCTGACGGTCTACTCGGCGACGAAGGCCGGCGTGCAGGGCTTCGTCAAGGGGCTGCGGCGGGAGGTGACCGCCCGGGGCGTGCGGGTGCACACCGTCAACCCCGGGCCGGTGTCCACCGAGTGGCTGGCCCGCGGACACGGCTCTCCGCCGGAGTCGGACGCCGACGCCCGCGGGCGGCTGTCCCGGGGCGTGCGGCCGGAGCGGGTGGCCGAGCAGATCGCGGACTGCCTGACCTCGCCGTGGTCGCGCACGGTCGCCGTCCCCCGGTGGATGGGGCTGGCCCGGCTGGGCGAGGTGCCGCCGGTCGACCGGGTGCTGGACCTGGTGCTCTCCCGGCAGCACGACCGGATCCGCCGGGTCGCCGCCCGGATGGTGGCCGAGCGCACCGGCTGATCGGCGGAACGGGTCGGTGCGGTCCGGCCGGCGGAGTTGTCCGAGCGGCCCTCCGGTCGACACGACGCGTTCACCTGTAACTGCTTGGAGTGGGCTGCCGGACGGAATGGTCCGGCCCGCCTCTCGAGGGGAACCGATGCGACCAACCGTCCTCCGCCGAGCGACCGTCGCGGCCGCCGTGACGACCGCCCTGGACTTCCAGTACCTGCCAACGCCTTCGTCACCGAGACCGGCGAGCCGCTGCTGGCGCCCTACGCCGTCCACCGGGTGCAGGCAGTGGAGGTGGGCTTCATCGGCATGACGCTGGAGGGCACCGCCGAGATCGTCAGCCAGCAGGGAGTCGCCGGTCTGGACTTCGCCGACGAGGTCGAGACGGCCAACCGGTACGCCGCGGAGCTGCAGGCCCAGGGCGTGGAGAGCATCGTCGTGCTGCTGCGCCAGGGCGGTGCCCAGACCGGCGCCGACGCCTGGGACGTCAACGGCTGCACCGGCTTCACCGGCCCGATCGTCGGCATCGCCGAGGCATGTCCGACGCCATCGATGTCGTGGTCAGCGGGCACACCGACCAGGGCTACAACTGCGAGGTCGACGGCAAGCTGTGACCAGCGCCAGCTCCGCCGGCCGGCTGGTCACCGACATCGACCTGGCCATCGACCGGGGCACCGGCGACGTGCTCACCGCCGAGGCGGAGAACGTCATCGTGGCGCGGGACGTGGCGAAGGACCCCGCGCAGACCGAGCTCATCGCGCGCTACCGCGAGGTTCTCGGTCCGATCGCCGGCGAGGTCGTCGGCGAGGCCACCATCGACATCGACCGGACCCGGGCGGCCTCCGGCGAGTTCCCGCTGGGCACCCTCATCGCCGACGCCCAGTCGGCCGACACCCGCGACGAGGGTGCCGTCGCGGCGTTCATGAACCCCGGCGGTGTCCGCGCCGACCTGTCCGCCGGTGAGGTCACCTACGAGGAGGCCTTCACCGTCCAGCCGTTCGCCAACAACCTGGTGACGTTGGGCCTGATCGGTCCCCAGCTCGACTGCCTGCTGGACCAGCAGTACATCGTCGACCGGGTGCTGCAGCCGTCGGCCACGGTCCGGTACACCGTCACCCCCGAGCGCCCCGGCCGGCACGGCGACCGCCCCCTGCTCCGGGCAGCGGGTCGGCGGTCTGACGATCGACGGCGCCCCCGTCGACCCGGCCGGGACCTACCGGGTGAGGGTGAACAGCTTTCTCGCCGGCGGCGGGGACGGGTTCACCGTGCTCACCGGTGGCACCGGCGCGGTGACCAGCTCGATCGACCTGGACGCCTTCGTCGCCTACCTGCAGGCCAACCGGCCGATCGCACCGCCGGCCACCGACCGGATCACGGTCGGCTGACCGCGGCACCACCCGCGTACGGCGGCTGGCGGGCCGCCGCCGTGGCGTTTCGGGACCTGGGCCCGTTGGGCAGGGGGAGGAGGTCCGTGCACCCGACCGGGAGGACGTCGAGCCCGTGCGTCGTCTCCGCGCCACCGCTGGCGTCGCTGCGTTCCTCGCCCTCGCCGCCTGCGCGTCCCCGGCCACCGGGCCGGCCCCGCAGACCGTCGACGTCCCGCATGTGGCGCAGGGGGCCGTGACGCAGCCGCAGGCCGAGACCGCCTCCTGCACCAGTGCCGACGGCTACCGGGTCCGGTACCCCGCCGACTGGTCGACCAACGAGGCCGGCGTGCTGCCGGCCTGCAGCTGGTTCGGGCCCGGCGAGGTCGTCGTCCCCGAGGCCTCCGACGTGCGGACGGCGCCGGTCACCCTGCAGGTCGTCGACGGGCCCCTGGCCGAGGTCGCCGTGCCGATGCCGGACGAGGTCGCGCGGATCGAGCTGCAGGTCGCAGGCCGGCCGGCGGTCCGCACCGAGCAGGTCACGACCCTGGGCCTGTTCCCCGAGGGCACCCGCATCACGACCTGGGCGCTGGACCTGGGCGACCGCACCCTGCTGGCCGACGCCGTCGAGCTGTCCGGCGGGGACCACGAGAGCGCGGTGGCCGCCCTCGACGAGATGGTCGGGGGCCTGCACGCCGTCGACGCCTGAGCCGGGTGCCCATCCCGAGCACATCACCGGCACGCGACATGCGCGCGGTGCGTGCCCGCCCGGCCTCGCCGCTGCGTTTCGTGCCGCCGGGCAAGCCGGTGGTGCTGGGCCTGGTCACCACCAAGCGTCCGGAACTGGAGAGCAAGGACGACCTCAAGCGGCGCATCGACGAGGCCGCACGCCACGTGCCGCTCGAACAGCTGGCCTTCTCCCCGCAGTGCGGCTTCTGGTCGACCGTGAAGGGCAACGCGCTGACCCGCGACGAGCAGGTCGCCAAGCTGGCGCTCGTCGTCCAGACCGCCCAGGAGGTCTGGGGGTACGCCTGACGGCGCGGAACGGTCACGGGCGCGTCACGACCGCGCCCGGGGCCACGGCACCTTCACGGAGGAGGGTCCGCCACGGTGACCGGGGGGATGGCTCTCGTTTTGCGGTCGGCCCCGGCCGCGCCTGGCGCGGGGTGCGCTGGTACCTGCGCGAGTGGAGCGGCGAGGCCCGCTGGGACGACTACCTGCGGCACTGCGCCCAGCACGGCCACCAGCCGATCAGCCGGCGGGAGTTCGAGCGGCGCCGCGCCGACGAGAGGGAGCGGAACCCGGTCAGCCGCTGCTGCTGAGCCGGCTCGCAACCGCGGCCCCGGTCCCCTCGAGGGGGCCGGGGCCGCGGCCTTCGCCAGGACGCCGTCCCCGAGTGGTCACCGGAGATCGAGCAGCCGGGCGATGCGCTGCTCCACCGGCGGGTGGGTTCTGAACAGCGCCGCCATCGCCCCGCGACCGGCCAGCGGGTGCACCAGGTACTTCGACGCCTGCCCGGGTTCCACCTGCATCGGCACCCGCCGCGCGACTCGGTCGATCTTGGCCAGTGCGCTGGCCAGAGCGGTGCCGTCGCCGAGGAGTTCGGCGCCGGTGCGGTCGGCCTCGAACTCCCGGCTGCGGGACAGCGCCAACTGCAGCAGCGCCGCAGCGATCGGCGCGACCAGCAGAGCGACCATCGTCGCGAGCAGGCCCGGGTCCTCGTCGTCCTCGGACGAGCCGAAGAACGGCAGCATCCCGACTAGGTTGGCCAGGAAGCTGATGCCGGTGGCCAGCGCCGCGGCGACCGACGTGATCAGGATGTCGCGGTTGCCGACGTGTGCCAGCTCGTGCGCCAGCACGGCACGCAGCTCTCGGGCGTCGAGCAGGTCGAGCAGGCCTCGGGTCACCGCGACCGCGGCGTGCCGGGGATTGCGCCCGGTGGCGAACGCGTTCGGCTGCGCGTCCGGCGTGACGTACAGCCGCGGCATGGGCAGCCCGGCCTCCGCGGTCAGCTCCCGCACGATGCGGTGGTAGACCGGGAAGTCATGGGGTCCGACCGGGACGGCGCGGGCGGCCATCAAGGCCAGGCGGTCGGAGTACCAGTAGGAGCCGGCGACCGCGCCCAGGCCGAGGAGCAGGCCGACCACGGCGCCGAGCTGCCCAAACTGGGCGCCGAGCAGAACCAGCAGGCCGCCCAGGCCGGCCAGTAGCACCGCGGTCTTGATGCCGTTCCAACTCCGACGGAGCCTGGAGAAGGGGCGCCGCTCGTGCGCCTGGCGGTGCCTGAACAGATGGTCACCCGTCGGCTGGGGCCACGCCCTGGTCTGAGGCGGGCGGACCGGCGACCGGAGAATTGTCGTCATCGTCATCCTCCCTCTTGACGGACGTGGGCCAACCCCGGTCATCCTGTGACAGGAACCCGCCGGAGGTTGGTCCCCACGGACTTCAGTACGCGGTTGGTCAGCACCCGGTCGCGCAGCTGCGAACTGACGTGCTCGGCGTTGACGTCAGCGGGCCGCGTCGCCGAGCGGTGGCACTGGCCTACCCGGCGACTGTGGCGGTGCGGCGTGCCGTGTGTCATCACCTCCTTGTCTGAGCCAATACCTCACTCATCGAGTAGAAAACATCCAGTCGTCGCTGTAGATTCAGTTTCCAGCTCTCGGGCCGTGCTGGACGGCGCTTGGGCGCGGGAAATGGTGTTCGTCGCGCACGACGGCGGCAACACTGTGTCTGGGCGGCCGACCGCGCGCAGACGAAACGGCTCCGAGCCGACGGCGGCGCGGTCCCTGCCGGCGGGGTGTAGGGAGGAGGCAAAAGGGATGACCGCCCGGGAAAATGGGGTCTCCACCAACCGCGGCCCAGAGCCGAGCCGGCGCAGCACAGCTCGGCAGGGGGATGGCGACAGCAGACGATGGCGGCCTCCATGGCGGGTGGAGGGAGAGCGCCCTGATACCGAATCCGACCGATGGGCGGACAGCTGGCAGCGGCCGGGGGGTAGCAGGTTCTGGCTCGTGCTGGCCGGTCTGCTGGTGCTCAACTGGCTGTTGTCGGGACTTCTGCTCGCGCCACCGCAGCGGCTGGAGGTCCCATACACGTTCTTCCGCGAGCAGGTGGAGGCCGGCAACGTGGCCGCGGTGACCACGACCGGGGACACCATCGAGGGCCGGTTCGAGCAGGCCGTGACCTATCCCCCCGACGATCAGGGGACGCAGGCGGACGATGGGGCGGACCGGCAGGCCCCTGACCAGCTGACAGACGTGCTCGGCGGGCAGTCCCGGAGCGGAACGCTGTTCAGCACGCAGCGGCCGTCCTTCGCCGACGACGGCTTGATCGGCCTGCTGCTTCGGGAGGACGTCACCGTCAACGCCCAGCCGCCGGATCGGGTGCCGGTGTGGCAACAACTTGTCTTCGGCTTCGGTCCCACGATCCTGCTGGTGGCGCTGCTGGTTTGGTTGGCCCGCCGCTCGGCCGGCGCCCCGGGCCTGGGCGGAGGCCTGGGACTGGGCAAATCCAAGGCCCGTCGGTACAGCCCCGAGACCGGGCCGCGCACCACGTTCGCCGATGTGGCCGGGATCGACGACGTGGAGGAGGAGGTCAAGGAGATCGTCGACTTCCTCCGCCAGCCCAACCGCTACCGGCGGCTCGGAGCCACCGTGCCCAAGGGCGTGCTGCTCAGCGGACCGCCGGGCACCGGCAAGACCCTGCTCGCCCGCGCCGTCGCCGGGGAAGCCGCCGTGCCGTTCTTCTCGGTCTCGGCCGCCGAGTTCATCGAGATGATCGTCGGCGTCGGAGCCAGCCGAGTGCGGGACCTGTTCGAGCAGGCCAAGAAGGAAGCACCGGCGATCATCTTCATCGACGAGCTCGACGCCATCGGCCGCGCCCGCGGCAGCGGCCTCACTGTCGGCGGGCACGACGAACGGGAGCAGACCCTCAACCAGATCCTCACCGAGATGGACGGCTTCGACGGCAGCGAGGGCGTCGTCGTGATGGCCGCCACCAACCGTCCCGAGATCCTCGACCCGGCCCTGCTGCGGGCTGGCCGATTCGACCGGCGAGTCACGGTCAACCCGCCCGACACCAACGGCCGCCAGCAGATCCTCGCCGTCCACACCCGCGGGGTACCGCTCGCCGACGACGTCGACCTGGCCGTGCTGGCCTCCGCAACCCCCGGCATGGTCGGAGCAGATCTGCGCAACATGGTCAACGAGGCCGCGCTGCTCGCCGCGCGGCGCAACCACGACCGGGTGCAGATGGCCGATTTCACCGACGCACTGGAGAAGATCGTCCTCGGCGCGGAGCGGAAGATCCTGCTGTCGCCGGAGGAGCGGGAGCGCACCGCCTACCATGAGTCCGGCCACGCGCTGCTCGGCATGCTCACCCCCGGCGCGGACCCGGTACGGAAGATCTCGATCATCCCCCGGGGGATGGCGCTCGGGGTCACCCTGCAGAGCCCGGAGACCGACCGCTACGGCTACAGCCAGCGTTACCTTCGGGGCCGGATCGTCGGCGCGCTCGGCGGACGCGCGGCCGAGGAACTCGTCTACGGCGATATCACCACCGGCGCGGAGAACGACCTCGAGCAGGCCACGAAGATCGCCCGGCAGATGGTGGGGCGCTGGGGCATGTCCGACGCCGTCGGACCGGTCTCGGTGCTGCCTGACCCTCGCACCGAGCAACCGATGGCCCTGGACGGGAGCGGGCCGGCGCCGGGCACCCGCGAGCTGGTCGACGCCGAGGTGCGACGCATCCTCGACGAGTGCTACGCCCAGGCTCGGGACACTCTGACCGAACGCCGGGCCCAGTTGGAACGCCTTGCCCGCGCCCTGCTCGCCGCGGAAACCCTCGACGCCGACCTGGCCTACGAAGCAGCTGGTCTCTCGCGAGGTCCCACGGCGGACGGCGCGCTTCGTCCAGCTGCTGAGGCCACGAATAGCGCCGGGGAGGAAACCCGGCCCGCCGACACTGTGGCGGTGGGTGAGAGATAGCCCGCCACCGTTGGGCATGCCACACATCCAGGCTCGTCGCCCTGATGTGGCGTGCGGCAGGGTGCGACACGTCGGAATGGCGGGAGTCGGGCGCGGCTGTCGGTCACTGGAGGAAGCGGAGAGGCGCGACCCCGGCGATGCAGGGAGACGAGCAGTCACACCGGTGCGATCAGGCTTCCGACATGGCGGAACGTCCGGTGATTCTGGTGATTGTCGGCTACGTCGGTCTCTACACGGCCTTGCGCGCCTGCAGCAGCGGCGGTTTCCGGGTCGGGCCGTGCTCGTCGTGGTCGATCCGCAGCCGCACGTGACCTAGCAGCCCTTCTGTCCGAGGCGGCTGCCGGTTCCGGTCGAGGCCCGGCACGTCGTCGTTCCGCCGCGGTGCAACGTCGCGGCGCTGCAAGGCCATCACCGGCGCGGACACGGTCTCGCCACGTCGAGGAGAGGGTGAGCAGGGCCCCCATGGAACATGCAGGTCCGGCTGAACACACGCCGGTAGCCAGTGTCCGACGAGGGCCTGTTGTGGCGCTCCGACGGCGACCAGTTCGGCAGCGCCACGGTGGCGTGGACGGCGGGCAGGAACCTAAACCGTTCCTGCTAGCACCGAGCGTCGCCCACCCGGGATGGAGACCGCCCCGACGGGAATCTGGCAGTGTTCACTGCAAGTTTAAGCAGGTGGCGTTGCGACTATCACCCAGTCGTACGCACATCGATTCCGGTTCGAGAGGAGGCACTCACATGACACTGCCTGTCCGATCGCGACCGCGCGCAGTCGCCGGCTGGGATCCCTTCCGTGAGCTGGACGAGCTCGCCGACCGCGTCAACTCCCTGTGGGAGGCCGGCTTCAACGGCGGCCTCCAGGGCTGGGCCCCGCTGGCCGACGTGGAGGAGACCGAGGACGGCTACTCCGTCGAGATCGAGCTGCCCGGGGTCAAGCGAGGCGACATTGACATCCAGTTCAGCGACCGCCAGCTGACCGTCTCCGGAGAGCTCAAGGAGAAGGAGCGCACCGGTATCCTGCGCCGACGCACCCGCCGCGTGGGTCGCTTCCAGTACTCGGTGACCCTGCCCGCCGACGTCGACGCGGACAAGGTCAGCGCCCACTTGGATGACGGCGTCCTCGCCGTGCGCGTACCCAAGGCCGAGCAGGCCAAGCCACGGCGCATCGAGATCACCAGCTGATCGAGGAGCCGCTGGCGCCCGCTCAGGCGCGAAACCACCGCACAAGACAACACACCGTCAGGAAGGAGAGATGACCATGAGCGTGACGCGTTTCGAGCCGTTCGGGGACCCCTTCCGGAGTCTCGATCGCCTGACCAGCCAGCTGGTGTCGGGACGGCGGACGCCGATGGGCATGCCGATGGACGTCTGGCAGTCCGACGACGGTTACCACGTGGCGCTGGACCTGCCGGGTATCAACCCGGACAGCGTGGAGCTCACCTGCGAGCGGAACGTGCTGACCATTCGGGCCGAGCGCCGCGCGGAGTACGAGGAGGGCCACAACGTCCTGCTCGCCGAGCGCCCGCAGGGCAGCTTCACCCGTCAGCTGCAGGTCGGTGACGCCCTGGACACGAGCAAGGTGGCGGCCACCTACGACAACGGCGTGCTGACCCTGGCCATCCCGATGGCCGAGTCGGCCCAGCCGCGCCGCATCCAGGTGCAGTCCGGCGGCGGCGGCCAGCGGCGGCTGTCGACGGGCGGCTCCCAAGACCGGTAAGCAATCCGGCGGTAAGGGCGGCCAGCAGAGCTGAGCTGCGCGGTGGGCGGTGCGCGGCCCGCGGCGGG
>JALYNA010000442.1 GCA_030773455.1 Actinomycetota bacterium | reverse complement strand
GCCTCTACAGCCCCTCGGTCGATCCCTCCGGGATGGGTGCGCACATGCTGGACCTGGCCACGGAGTTCCGGTCGCGGGCCGACGTGTCCGTGCTGTGCTGGGGAACGGCGAGCGGACACCGGGTCCTCGACCGCGCCGTCGCCCTGGGCGTGGCTACCTGCGCCCTGCCCCACCCGCGCGACCCCGCGTGCGGGCAGGCCATCGTGGACTTCCACAGAGTCCACCCGGCGGACGTCTTCCACATCCACGTGGGCAGCGGCCGGGAGAACTTCGACGGCGCCCGAGCCGCGCGACGAGCCGGCGTGCTGGCCGTCGTGCAGACCCAGCACCAGCCGTGGCTGCTGAACCCGCGGAAGCGGGCGCCGTTCTTTCGCGCCATCGCGCCGGTGGACCGGCTCATCGCCGTCTCCGAGGGGCTGCGGCTCACCCACCAGCGCATCGACGTGCCCGCCCAGCGCCTGGTCACCGTGCCCAACGGCATCGTCCCCCGGGGACCGGGCCCCGGGCGGGCGGGCGCGCGCCGGAGTACTTGGCCGGGCGGCCGCCGCGTCCCGCGCCCGCGGGTGCTGAGCACCGGCATCAGCGGCTTGATCAGCGCCCACTGGGCATCGGTCAGGTCCGAGGGATAGCCCGGGGCTTTCACGCCGGTCCGTAATGGTCCGGCTCGAGATATAGGAAAGGTGCTCCTGAGCTGGGAAGATGTGGCTTGTCTAGGGTCACAACTTCGCAGGAACCGGAGCACCTTTCTGGTGAAGAAGACTACCGGGCCGTACCCGGCCCCAACAGTGGACGGCGCCGGGGCGAGCGTCGTGCCGCATGCCGGCAGCACGGTCCTGATCAGGACCGCGCAGATAGTCGGTCTTACGACCGCGCTGACCGAGGCGCTGACGCCGTGGCGGAAGCCGCTGGCCCGGCACGACCCGGGCAAGATCGTCGCTGACCTGGCGGTGTCGCTGGCTATCGGCGGGGACTGTCTGGCCGATGTGGCCCAGTTGCGCGCGGCGCCGGAGGTGTTCGGGCTGGTGGCCTCGGACCCGACCGTCTCCCGACTGATCGACACCCTGGCCCCCGACGCCCCAGCCGCGCTCGCAGCGATCTCCGCAGCCCGGGCGATGGCTCGGGCGCGGGCGTGGTCACTGGCCGGCGAACACGCTCCTGACCACGCGGTTGACGCGGCCCAACCGATGGTGATCGACGTGGACGCCACCCTGGTCGGCGCTCATTCGGAGAAGGAGTCCGCGGCACCGACGTTCAAGCGAGGGTTCGGGTTCCATCCGCTGTGGGCCTTCCTCGACCACGGCGCCGAGGGCACCGGTGAGCCGTTGGCGTTCGTGCTGCGGCCGGGCAACGCCGGATCGAACACCGTGGTCGATCACATCACCGTGCTCCGCGCCGCCCTGGCCCAGCTACCCGGCGGCCACAGTCGCGGCAAGAGAGTGCTGGTCCGGGTCGATGGTGCCGGGGGCACCCATGAGCTGCTGGCGTGGTTGACCCGCCGGCGGCTGTCCTACTCCGTCGGGTTCTCCCTGCCCGGCGACCTGGCCAGCATCCAGGCCAAGCTGGCGACTAATCCCCAGCAGCTGTGGGAGCCGGCCTACGACGCCGACGGCCAACTCCGCTCGGGTGCCTGGGTCGCCGAGGTCACCGGCTTGTTCAACCTCACCTCCTGGCCCGCCGGGATGCGGCTGATCGTGCGCAAAGAGCGCCCCCACCCCGGCGCGCAGCTGCGGATCACCGACATCGACGGGCATCGGATCACCGCATTCGTCACCAACACCACCCGCGGGCAGCTGGCGGACCTGGAGCTGCGGCACCGGCGGCGGGCTCGCGCCGAGGACCGTATCCGCTGCGCGAAGGACACCGGGCTGGCCAACCTGCCGCTGCACGACTTCGCCCAGATCAGATCTGGTGCGCGATCGTAGCGCTGGCCTGCGAGTTGACCGCCTGGATGCAGACCCTGGCTCTGACCGGTCATGAGGCCCGCCGTTGGGAGCCCAAGCGGCTGTGCCTGCGATTGTTCTCCATCCCCGCCCGGCACGCCCGCACCGGCCGACGCCGGCTGCTGCACCTGGCGGCCACCGCGCCGTTCACCGCGCTCGCGATGCAAGCCCTCGAGGCGCTGACCCGCCTGGCTGCGCCTCCACGAGTCGCTTCCGGCTCACCTCAGCGACTCCTCGTCTCGACGACCCAGGAACCGGCCGACCAGTGGAACCGGCGCCCACCCAAGCGACCTCGGGCGAACCGTCACACCCCAATGTCATTCTCACGTCCACGCGGGACCAGAACCCCGACGACGACAACGACCACCAAGATCACGAAAGATCCGGGATAGGCCGGGGAAGAGCCCATGACCCACGATCACCCATCCCGCTGGCTCTGTCACACCGCTTTCCAAACACGTTCTGAGGCCGGCGTCTCTCGCGTGATGCAGGGGGAAGACCAACTGTCCCTGAAGCCGCCCATCTGAAGACCCCTTTGGGCCCCCTGGTCCGAGACTCGGTGATGAACGCCGTCCCCGTCCGGCGCGGCGCAGGTCAAAGAGGACGTCGTTGGAGTCGGCCGTTAACAGGGCTGCGTCAGTCCAGAACAGCATCGTCGGTACCAGCTCCTCGAGGCGAAGTCGACCCAGACGAGCTTCCGCCGCCGTGCTGGCGCCTCTCCTGCAGCGCGGCGTCCTCCTCGTCAGGTCGGCGGGGCGAACGAGGTCAAGTGGGTGAAGCCGGCGGCGAGGGCGTTGCGCATTGGAGCCGAATCTCGCTTCGTTGCGGACAGAAGGTACCCGCCTTGGACGATGGCGATTGTGGTCTGGGCGAGAGACTCAGGATCGGCGTCTTCCCGCAGCAGGCCCTCGGCTTGCATCATCCCCAGCCTTTGCGCCAGCGATGATTCCCAGCGGGTGAAGGCTTTCGCGGCAAGAACGCGCAACTTGTCGCTCTGGTCGAGCACCTCGCTCACCATCGAGCCGAGTGGACAACCGTGGAATCCTCGCTCGGTCTCGTGCCTGCGCACCAGCCCGTCGAACCAGGACCGGATACCTGCCCAGCTGTCCGGCGGGAAAGAATTCTGTTCCTCGAGGATCTGTTCGAGCTGGTGATTCAGGACCTCGGCGACGAGGTGCTCTTTGCTGGAGAAGTAATGGTAGAACTGGCCCTTGCCGGTTCCTGAGGCGTTGAGGACGTCCTCGACACTGGTGGCGCTGACACTCCGCTGGTACATCAGCTCGGCGGCCACTGCGACGATTCGTCGTTTGGTGTCTCTTCCTCGAGGTGTGGTGGGTTCACGCATTCGCTGCAGCCTTGATCATGTCTGGCGGAGCGCCGCCAGGACGGAAGAGCCACCGAGCCTCCGGCGCGGCAGTCCGAGCGTATCCGCCGTCCCCGGCAACTCCAGGCGCACTGGGGGCACACAGCGAGGACGCAGCCGCGGCGGCACGTAGAGCAAGGATGGTCGACCGCTGCCGATCATCCGAGACAGAGAACTGTACCGAGGGGTACAACCGCCCGAGCCTGGGCAAGGAGGGATGGGCGGGCCAACAGCGTCCTGTCCGCTGGAGGCACCGACCGGGCGAGGAGGCGGGCGGAGTGAGAGCACTGACATGGCAGGGCACACAACAGGTTGCGGTGGAGACGGTTCCGGACCCGGAGATCCAGGAGCCGACCGACGCGATCGTGCGGATGACCTCGACTGCCATCTGCGGCTTGGACCTGCACCTGTACGACGTACTGGGCATGTACCTCGCGCCCGGTGACATCCTCGGCCACGAGCCGATGGGCATCGTGGAGGAGGTCGGCTCCGAGGTCAGCCACATCAGGCCTGGCGACCGGGTGGTCATTCCCTTCAACATCTCCTGCGGTCACTGCTGGATGTGCACCCACGGCTACTTCGCTCAGTGTGAGACGACGCAGGTCACCGAGCAGAGGAAGGGTGCGCGGCTGTTCGGCTACACCTCCCTGTACGGCTCGGTCCCAGGGGCTCAGGCCGAGTACCTGCGAGTTCCACAGGCCCAGTTCGGGCCGATCAAGGTGCCCCACGAGTATCCCGACGAGCGGTTCCTGTTCCTGTCCGACGTCCTCACCACGTCTTGGCAGGCGGTCAAGTACGCCGATATCGAGGCAGGCAGTGTCTGCGCGGTGATCGGGCTGGGCCCGATCGGCCAGATGTGTTCTCGCGTCGCGAAGTACCTGGGGGCCGAGCGGGTCATCGGGGTAGACAGCGTCGCCGAGCGACTGGAGATGGCCCGCCGCCACGGCATCGAGGTCATCGATCAGAGCGAGGTTGACGACGTCCCCGGCGCCATCATGGAGATGACCCACGGGCGGGGTGCCGACGGGGTTGTGGATGCGGTCGGGATGGAGGCCCACGGCTCGCCCGTCCAGGCAGCCCTGCTCGGGGCCGCCGGCAAGCTGCCCGGCCCGCTGGCCCGCAAGGCAGCCGAGACGGTCGGCGTGGACCGGATGGCTGCCATGCGCACCGCCTTCTACAGCGTTCGGCGCGCCGGCACCATCTCCCTGATCGGCGTCTACGGCGGCCAGGCCGACCCGTTTCCGATGATGGACCTGTTCGACAAGGGCGTGACGATCCGGATGGGACAGGCCCACGTCAAGCGCTGGGTCGACGAAATCATGCCGGCACTGACCGGCGACGGCGATCCGCTCGGAACTGAGGACCTCACCACCCACCCGATACCGCTGGAACAGGCCCCACGGGGATACGAGATCTTCCAGAAGAAGCAAGAAGGCTGCATCAAGGTGGTCCTCAAGCCCTGAGGCCACGCCTCGCCACATCGCACCCAGCGTTGGGAATCCTGCCCAGCGCGCAGCCCTCCGGAGGTAGAGACCCCATGAATCCGACCAAGGAAACCAGTGTGTCGGCGAACATCGGCCGCGGCGTTCTGGCCGGTGTCGCCGGCACGGTGGTGATAACCGCCTTCCAGAAGCTCGTCGAGATGCCGCTTACCGGGCGCGAGAACAGCTACGCTCCTGCCGATTTCGCCGAACGGATCCTGCCGGTCCACCCGACCAGCGCCGAGGGACGCGAGCGGCTGAACTACGCCACCCACTTCGCCCTCGGCGGCATGTGGGGCACCGCCTACGGCATTGCCGCCTCTGCGGGGCTGCGTGGGCAGAAGGCGGTCAACACCGTGTTCGCCACCGTCTACACCGGGGACGTTCTGCTCAACACCGCCCTCGGCCTCTACGAGCCCAAGAAGTGGTCGACCGAGGACTGGGTCATCGACGTCGTCGACAAGTACGTGCAGGCGCAGGCCACCGGTCTGATCTTCGACCGCTTCCTCGACCCCGCCCGGCGGCCGTGAACCGTTCGCCATCCGCGTCACCGGGCGCGGGAGCACCAGGTGCGAACGCGGCAGAAAAGGGCGCCGACCGCGCAGTCGGTCGGCAGGTGGTCGTCATCACCGGCGCTTCCAGCGGCATCGGCCGCGCAACGGCGCATGCCTTCGCCGGCCGCGGCGCCGACCTCGTGCTCGCCGCGCGCGGTGCGCGCGCCCTGGACCAGGTGGCCGAGGAGTGCGGCCAGCGGGGCGGGCGCGCGCTCCCCGTCCCGACCGACGTCAGCGACGAGGCGGCGGTGCAGGCCCTGGCCCGGCGTGCCGTAGCCGAATTCGGCCGTATCGACGCCTGGGTCAACGCCGCGGCCGTCTGGAGCTACGGACGGTTCGAGGACACCTCCGCCGTGGTGTTCCGGCAGGTCGTGGAGACGACACTGTTCGGCCAGGTGCACGCCGCCCGGGCGGTATTGCCGCAGTTCCGATCCCAGGAGCGCGGCGTCCTGGTCAACATCTCCTCGCTCTACGGCCGGATCTCCTCCCCCTACGTCTCCCCCTACGTGACGGCGAAGTGGGGGCTGCAAGGCTTCTCCGAAGTTCTCCGCCAGGAACTACGCGACGCCCCCGGCATCGCGGTCTGCACCATCCTGCCCGGCACGGTGGACACTCCCATCTACCGCCACGCGGCCAACTACATCGGCCGCCGGATCCGCCCGCTGCCGCCCGTCGTGCCTCCCGAGCGCGTCGTGGCCGCGGTCCTCCGGATGGTCGACCACCCTCAGGCCGAGATCGTCGTCGGCCGGACACACCACCTCGCCGCATGGGCACATCGGCTCGTGCCCAGGCTCTACGACCGCCTCGTGGGACCCACCGTCGACCGTGGCGCCCTGCTGAGAACCCCCGAGCACTCCCACGACGGGAACGTCTTCACTCCCGACGATCAAGCCGACGACGTCTCCGACGGCTGGCGTGCTCACGACCACCGCCTCGTCGGCAGGTTTGCCGCGCTGGCCGCCAGCGCAATCGTCGCAGGCAGCGCCGCCAGGGCTGCTCGCAAAGGTCTTCCCTACCTCTAGTCGGACAGTCGGACGAACCGGAACCCGGCGTCGACCAGCCGCGGCAACGCGATGGCCACGCCCCGCGCAGTGCCGCTGCCGGGTTGATTCATGTGACAGAGCACGATGGAGCCGCCGTCGGGGACTGCGCGGCGGGCGACCGGTTGGCTAGGCATCGGTGGAGACGGTCTACGCGATCACCTCGCTGGATCACCGAGATGCTCACCCCGGCCTGCTGGCCGACTGGCTGCAGGGCCACTGGTCGATAGAGAACCGGCTCCACTGGGTCCGCGACGTGACCCACAGTGAGGACGCCTCCCGGATCCGGACCGGCTCCGGACCCCAGGTCATGGCCGCGCTGCGCAACACCACGATCAACCTCGACCGGCTGTCTGGGCAGACCAACATCGCCCGAGCCGCACGCCACTACGCCAATCAACCCGCAGCCTGCCGCCAACTCCTCCTCGCAGCATGATCACCGACCAGAGATCACCGGCTGACCAGGTCCTTCAGGACTTTGCACGGACCCTGGGGTGCTGCCCGGGCGGCACACGAGGTGGCTGCTGCCGCGATGAGTGGGATCCGCCTATGCCCGAGGGTCGCCCACGCCGTCGGAGGCCGGTCCGGTCGACTGAGCTTCGGCATCCGGCCGGCTGCCTGCCGGCTGCAGCAGCGACCAGACGGTGCCCGGGAGAAGTGGCAGCTCCTCGACCACTCCCCCTCGGATGGCCACCGCGTCGGCTACCGCGGCCACGATGGCCGCCAGCGAGCCGATAGCACCCGACTCCCCGACACCCTTGAGTCCTCCCCACGTGGCTGTGGAAGGGGTCTCGATGTGCGAGAGCTCCACCCGAACGGTGTCGCCGGCCGTCGGCAGCAGATAGTCCACCAGTGTGG
>JALYNA010000441.1 GCA_030773455.1 Actinomycetota bacterium | reverse complement strand
CGGCCGTCGCGGTGTCGGCGGCCACCGCCTCGTCGGCGTCGGTGCCCACCGGCAGCTCGTCGGCGTCCGGTCGGGGGTCGCGGCCGGTCATGCGTGGCTCCTGTCCTGCGCGGTGCGGCCGGTGCCGGCGGCGACGAGCTCGCGGCCCGCGGCGGGACGGCGGCCCGCGGTGGCCCGCGGGCGGTCGAGGCTGCCGCCCAGGCCGGAGAAGCGGCTGCTGCCGAAGACGCGGTAGCGGGCCAGCACCGCCATCAGCGGGTGGGTGAAGAGGAAGACGACGACCAGGTCCAGCACCGTCGACATGCCCAGGGTGAAGGCGAAGCCCTTGACGTCGCCGATGGCCAGCAGGTAAAGGATCGCCGCGGCGAGGAAGCTGACCGCGTCGGCCGACAGGATCGTGCGGCGGGCGCGGAGCCACGCCCGCGGAACCGCGGAACGCAGCGTGCGGCCCTCGCGGATCTCGTCCTTGAGCCGCTCGAAGTACACGACGAAAGAGTCCGCGGTGATGCCCAGCGACACGATGAACCCGGCGATGCCGGCGAGGCTGAGCGTGAAGCCGATCTGCCGGCCCAGCACGACCAGGACGGCGTAGACCACCACCGCCGACAGCACCAGGCTGGCGATCATTACCAGGCCGAGGAGCCGGTAGTAGAGCAGCGCGTAGACGAAGACCAGGGCGATGCCGATGGCGCCGGCGATCAGGCCGGCCTGCAGCTGCTCGGCGCCGAGCTCGGTGGAGATCGACTGCGCGGTGGCCTGGGTGAAGGTCAGCGGCAGCGCGCCGTAGCGCAGCTGGTTGGCCAGCTCCTCGGCGCTCTCCTGGTCGAAGGAGCCGGTGATCGTCGTCGGGTTGCTGGTGATCGCCCCCTGGATGGTCGGCGCGGAGATCACCCGGCCGTCGAGGGTGAAGGCGACGTTGGAGCCGACGTTGGCCGAGGTGTAGGCAGCCCAGGTCGATTCCGCCTCCCTGTCGAAGTCCAGCAGGACGACCCACTCGCTGGTGGCCTGCTGGGTGCCGGCGCTGGCGTCGGAGACCTGGGTGCCCTCGATGATCGCCGGGCCGAGCAGGTACTTGGCCGTCCCGTCCGCGGTGCACGCGGCGACGAAGCTCTCCGGCAGGTCCACCTCGGGAGTGGTGTCCTCCGGATCGCAGGTCAGCGTGGCGTACTCGGCCGCGGCCTCCTCCTGGGACACCGGGGGCGCCCCGGGTTCGGGCAGCGACGGGTCGGCGACGGCGCCGTCGGTCGGCGCGCTCGGGGCCGCCGGGTCCGTCGGAGCGGCGGGCTCCCCGGTGGCGTCGGCGGGCGCGGGGGTCTCCTCGGCGGCCGGGGCGGCCGGCTCCGGGCCCTGCACGACCGGGCGGAAGCGCAGCTGCGCGGTCTGGCCCAGCTCGCGTGCCTGCTCGCCGTCGTCCCCGGGGACGGAGATGACGATGTTCGAGTCGCCCTCGGTCACGACCTCGGCCTCCGCGACGCCGAGGCCGTTGACCCGCTGCTCGATGATCTGGCGGGCCAGCTCGAGCTCGGTCGGCTCGGGGGCCCGGCCGTCGGGGGTGGCGGTGGTGAGGGTCACCGTCGTGCCGCCGCGCAGGTCGAGGCCGAGCTGCGGGGTGCGGGTGTCGCCGGTGAGGAAGACGAGGCCGTAGAGGACGGCCACGACGAGCAGGAAGGCGCCGAAGTACCGGCGTGCCGGGAGGCTGCGTTGGGCCACGGGGCGGCTCCGGGTCAGCGGGTGCGGTCGGCCGGGCCGCCGTCCGCCGCGCCGTTCGCGCCGTCGTCGGGCAGGACGGTGCCGCCTGCGGCGGGGCCGGGAACGGCGGGCGTGCGGACCTCGAGGATCGCCTGCCGGGCGAAGGTGACCACCACGCCCGGGGCGATCTCCAGGTCGACGGTGCCCTCACCCAGGGCGGCGACGGTGCCGTGCAGGCCCGCCGTCGTCATCACCGGGGTGCCCTGGGTCAGCGACTCCTGCATCATCCGCTGCCGTTCCTGCACCTTCTTGCGCTGCCGCGCCGGGAGCACGATGAGCAGCACGAAGGCCAGGACCAGGACGACGAGCGGGAACAACGACTCCACGACAGACGTGCCTCTCTACCGCGCCGTGCCGGTCGCGGTGGGTGCGGCCCGGGACGGGGCCGCTTCGGGTGCATCGGCTGCGACGCGGGGACATCCGGGCGACCGTGCGGGGACGCGCGCGGGCGACGCCGGACGGGTTGCGCGCCAGCGCTCCTGAGTCTATGCGTCGAACAGGGTGTCCGACGACGAGCCCGTGGCCGGTGGGTCGGCTGTGACCCGGCCGAGGGGGACGCCGCCGCGCGGCACCGGCTGCCCGAGGTGGTGCCAGGCCGCCTCCGTGGCCACCCGGCCCCGCGGGGTGCGGGCCAGCAGGCCGGCGCGGACGAGGAACGGCTCGCAGACCTCCTCCACGGTGTGCGGCTCCTCCCCGACGGCGACCGCGAGGGTCGCGACGCCGACCGGGCCGCCGCCGAAGCGCATCACCAGGGCCTCGAGGACGGCGCGGTCCAGCCGGTCCAGGCCCAGGTGGTCGACGTCGTAGAGGGCAAGCGCCGCCTCGGCGACCGCGCGGGTCACCCGGCCGTCGGCGCGCACCTCGGCGTAGTCGCGGACCCGGCGCAGCAGCCGGTTGGCGATCCGCGGGGTGCCGCGGGACCGCCCGGCGATCTCCGCCGAGCCGTCCGCGGTGAGCTCGACGCCCAGGAGCGCGGCGCTGCGGGCCAGCACCTGCTGCAGCTCGGCCGGCTCGTAGAACTCCATCTGGCCGACGAAGCCGAACCGGTCGCGCAGCGGCCCGGTGAGCAGCCCCGCGCGGGTGGTCGCCCCGACGAGGGTGAACGGGCTGATCTCCAGCGGGATCGCGGTCGCCCCCGGCCCCTTGCCGACGACGACGTCGACGCGGAAGTCCTCCATCGCCATGTAGAGGAGCTCCTCGGCCGGCCGGGCGATGCGGTGGATCTCGTCGATGAACAGGACGTCGCCCGGAGCGAGGTTGGACAGCATCGCGGCGAGGTCGCCGGAGCGCTCGATCGCCGGGCCGCTGGTGATCTTCACCGACGTCCCGAGCTCGGAGCCGATGATCAGCGCCAGGCTGGTCTTGCCGAGGCCGGGCGGGCCGGACAGCAGCACGTGGTCCGGCGGCCGACCGCGCCGCTTGGCGCCTTCGAGCACCAGCTCCAGCTGGCGGGCCACCTTGGGCTGGCCGATGAAGTCGGTCAGGGAGTGCGGCCGCAGCGCCGACTCGACGACCCGCTCCTCGTCCCCGGCCTGCGGGTTGACCGCGGCGACCCGGTCGGGGCCGGCGTCGGCGGCCGGGAGGCCCCGGTCGAAGGGCGCGCTCATCGGGCTCCTCCCCCGATACCGCTCACTGCCGCCTCCTCGCTGGCGCGTCGGCCATTCGCGGCGCTGCTGTGGCCATCCGTAAGTTCGCTCACGAGCGCCCCAGCATGCGCAGCGCCTGGCGCAGCAGGACGGCGACCTCGACCGAGCCGGTCGCGCTGACCTGCTCGTCGGCCAGCGGGGCGAGCTCGACGATCGCCGCGTCGGCCTCCTTCCCGGTCCAGCCCAGGCCGACGAGGGCCGAGGCCAGCTGGTCGCGCCAGGGGGCGACGGGGGCGACGGAGGGCAGCCCCGAGGGGGCCGGGCCGCCGTCGAGCGAGGTGTCGGTCGAGGTGACGCCCAGCCGGTCGCGCAGCTCGAGGATCAGCCGCTCGGCGCCCTTCTTGCCGATGCCCGGCACCTGCATCAGCGCCTTGACGTCGGCCATCGACACCGCCCGGCGCACCTCGCGCGGCGGGTGGATGGCAAGCACCGCCTGGGCCAGGCGCGGACCCACGCCGTTGGCCGTCTGCAGCAGCTCGAACAGCTGCCGCTCGTCGTCGTCGGCGAAGCCGTAGAGGGTCAGCGAGTCCTCCCGCACCACCAGGCTGGTCGCCAGCCGGGCGCTCTCCCCCACCTGCAGCCGCGCGATGGTGCCCGGCGTGCACTGCACCGCCAGGCCGATGCCGCCGACCTCGACCACCGCGCCGTCCGGTGAGACGGCGGCCACCCGGCCACTCAAACTGGCGATCAACGTCCCACTCCTGTCGGGCACGGCCCTCTGCGGCCTCGTAGGGGCTCGCCGGTCCCCCGTGTGGTCACCGGGACACCCCCTGCCAGCGCGGCAGTGTCCGCTGCACCGCCGGCGCGCCGATCCCGCCGGCCAGGGCGGCGACCCGCAGCCGCTGCTGCGCCGGGCCGCGCCAGGCGTGGCAGACCGCCAGGGCCAGCGCGTCGGCGGCGTCGGCCGGCTTCGGCGGGGCCGCCAGCCCCAGCACCCGGGTGACCATCAGGGTGACCTGCTCCTTGTCCGCGCGACCACTGCCGGAGATCGCGGCCTTGACCTCGCTCGGGGTGTGCCAGGCCACCGGCCGGTGGGCCTGGGCGGCAGCCAGCGCGGCCACGCCGGCGGCCTGCGCCGTCCCCGTGGCGGTGCCCTTGTTGTTCTTGGTGAAGACCCGCTCGATCGCCACGACGTCGGGCCGGTGCTCGCGCAGCAGCGCGGTGACCGCCGTGTGCAGCTCCAGCAGCCGCAGCTCCAGGTCCAGCTCCGCGGCGGTGCGCAGTACCCCCACGCCCACCGCGGTCGGCCGTGCGCCGGGACGCCCGTCGACCACTCCCCACCCGCATCGGGTGAGGCCCGGGTCGATGCCGAGCACCCGCATGGAGGCGCCTCCTGCCGTCAGCCGAACTGGCGTTCGACCACGCTAACCGCTGCCCCGGACACTGCCGGCCGCGACACGCCCCGTCGGCCCCGTCCAGAGGCTCACCCGAGCGTGCGAGGGGTGAGGAGGACGGGGTCCTTCAACCGACCTTCTCGAGCACCTCGTCGGAGACGTCGTAGTTCGCGTAGACGTTCTGCACGTCGTCGCAGTCCTCGAGCGCGTCGATCAGGCGGAAGACCTTGCCTGCCGCGTCCTCGTCCAGCTCCACCGCGACGCTGGGCACGAAGCCGGCGTCGGCGGAGTCGTAGTCGATGCCGGCGTCCTGCAGGGCGGTCCGGACCGCGACCAGGTCCGTGGGCTCGCACACCACCTCGAAGGAGTCGCCCTGGTCGCGCACC
>JALYNA010000440.1 GCA_030773455.1 Actinomycetota bacterium | reverse complement strand
GTGCCCAGCCGCTGCGCCCAGGCGGTGGTGTTGAGCAGGACCGTGTCGCCGACCTCCGGGACGCCGACCAGCGAGGGGTACGCCAGCGCCCGCACCTCGCCGTCCCCGGCCACCTCGGCGGTGACCTCCTGAGCGTCGCGCCAGGCCGGGCCGAGGGCGGTCACCGTGCCCCGCCGCCACCGGATCCGCTGCCGTGTCGTTCCCTCGTCCCCCACGCGGGCAGGCTAGCCAGACCCGGCGTGACTAGCCTGGGCCCGTGGCGGCGAAGCGGGCGGAGCGGCTGGTGAACCTGGTCATCGCCCTGCTGGGCACCCGGCAGTACGTGACCGCGGCCAGGATCCGGGCCACCGTGCCCGGCTACGAGCCCGACAACGGCACCGCCCGCGCCGACGAGGCGTTCAAGCGGATGTTCGAGCGGGACAAGGCCGAGCTGCGCGAGATGGGCGTGCCGCTGGAGACCGGCCGCACCAGCGTCTTCGACACCGAGGACGGCTACCGCATCGCCCGTGCCGATTACGAGCTGCCCGAGATCACTCTCACCGGCGAGGAGGCCGCCGCGGTGGGCCTCGCACTGCGGCTGTGGGAGTCCGCGCAGCTGGCCGGCGCCGCGCAGAGCGCGCTGGTCAAGCTCAAGGCCGCCGGGGTGGACGTCGATCCCTCGCGGGCGATCCCGCTGCGGCCGCGACTGGACTCCGACGAGCCGGCCTTCGAGCCCTGCTACGCCGGGGCCCGCGACCGCCGGGAGCTCACGTTCGACTACCGCCGTCCCGACGAGGACGCCCCCGCCCGCCGCCGCGTGCAGCCGTGGGGCGTCGTGGCCTGGCACGGCCGCTGGTACCTCGGCGGCCTGGACCTCGACCGGCAGGCGCCCCGCGTCTTCCGGCTCTCCCGCGTCGTCGGCACGCCGAAGGCGTCCGGGCCCGCGGGGGCGTTCGAGCCGCCGGGGGACGTCGACCTGGCGGCCATGGTCGCCGGGCAGTTCGGCGGGGAGGAGCAGCTGGTGGTGGTGCGGGCCCGGCCCGGCACCGCGGTGGGGCTGCGCCGGCACGCCGTCCCGCTGGGGCCGGGGGAGGACGGGGACGACCGGCTGGAGCTGCGCACCACCGAGCCGGTGCGGCTGGCCGGCGAGATCGCCTCCTACGGCGCCGACGTCGTGGTCGAGGCGCCGGCCGCGGTGCGGGCGGCGGTCGTCGAGCGGCTGACCCGGCTCGCCGCGATGGCACCGGGGGAGACGGCGTGACGAGCGCGCCCACCACCACCGAGCGGATGACCCGGCTGCTCGCGCTGGTCCCGTACCTCACCGCCCGCCCCCAGGGAGTGCCGCTGGCCGAGGTGGCCCGCGACTTCGGCGTCCCCGAGCGGCAGCTGCGCCGGGACATGGAGCTGCTGTGGATGTGCGGGCTGCCCGGCTACGGGCCCGGGGACCTCATCGACCTGGCGTTCGAGGGCGACCGGGTGCGGGTCACGTTCACCGCGGGGATGGTCCGGCCGCTGCGGCTGACCACCGACGAGGCGGTCGCCCTGGTCGTCGCGCTGCGCACGCTGCTCGAGCTGCCCGGTCTGGCCGAGCGGGAGGCGGTCAGCCGCGCGCTGGCCAAGGTGTCGGCCGCCGCCGGGCACGCGGCCGAGCGGGTGAGCCCGGTGGCGCTGTCGGTCGACGCCAAGGAGCAGGCGCTGGCCGTCGTCCGTGAGGGCCTGGAGCGCGGCCGGGCACTGCACCTGCACTACTACGTGCCCACCCGCGACGAGCGCACCGAGCGCACCGTCGACCCACTGCAGCTGCTGCTCGTCGACGGCCGCTCCTACCTGGAGGCCTGGTGCCGGCGGGCAGAGGGGCTGCGGCTGTTCCGGCTCGACCGCGTCGACGACGTCGAGGTCCTCGACGAGCCGTCGGCGCCGCCCCCCGGGGTGCACCTGCGCAACGTGGATGCCGGGCTCTACCGGCCCGAGCCCGGGTCGCCGGTGGTGCGGCTGCGGCTGGCCCGCACCGCCCGCTGGGTGGCCGAGTACTACCCGGTCGAGGACGTGCGCGAGGTCCAGGACCCGCCCGGCGGCCTCGCGGTCGCCGTCCGCACCGCCGATCTGGCGTGGGCACGGCGGCTGGTCGCCTCGCTCGGCGGCGCCGCAACCGTCGACGAGCCGGCCGAGCTGGCGGCGGCCGTGGCTGCCGACGCCCGGGCCGCGCTCACCCGCTATCCAGCTGACGTACAGCCGCCGTCCACCTCCGGCGACTAGGGTCGCGGCCGTGCTGCTGACCGTGGTGTGGATCGCCGTCGCCGTCCTGGCCGTCGTCGTGCTGGGCGCGCTGGCGTACGGGATGCTCGCCGCCGCCGGCCGGCTGCGGCGGGAGCTGGCGGCCCTGGAGCGCGACGTCCGCCCGCTGCTCACCCAGGCGCAGGCGAGCGCCGCCCGCGCGGCGCAGGTGCAGCGGCCCTCCTGATCCCCACGTTTCGGGGGCGGCAGGAACACCCCGGGCACGTAGCATCGACGACACCCACCTACGGAGGACACCATGGCTGGACTCGGCCCGCTGGAGATCGGCCTCATCATCCTGGCCATCCTGCTGCTCTTCGGTTACAAGAAGCTGCCGGACGCCTCGCGCTCGCTGGGCCGCTCGCTGCGCATCTTCAAGGGCGAGATGAAGGGCATGAAGGACGACGACGTCCGCACCAAGGACGCCGCCGCGACCTCCCCGGTGCGTGGCGAGGTCCTCCCGCCGGTGAGCGCCGCCGACCGTGAGCGCCAGGCCCTCGACGCCGAGGCTCGCGCGGCCGAGGCTCGAGCGGCCGAGCTGCGCGCCCGCGCCACCCAGGCCGGCTCGGCCGACAGCACCCGCTGACCTCCTCCCCGGCACCGCCCATGAGCGACAGCACCGCGGGCAGCGCGGCCCGTCGGTCCGGTCTGCGCCGCCGCCGCCCGCCGCGGGACCCCGCGGCGACGATGACGCTCGTCGCGCACCTCACCGAGCTGCGCAACCGGATCGCCAAGGCGCTGCTCGCACTGCTGCTCGCCACCGCCGTCGCCTTCTGGTGGTACGAGCACGGCCTCGGCGACTTCATCCGGGCGCCGTACTGCGGCCTGCCCGCCGAACTCCGCTACGGCGGGTCGGCCGAGGGCGGCTGCGGGCTGCTAATCACCGACGTCTTCGGCGGCGTCTTCATCCGGCTCAAGGTCAGCCTGCTGGCCGGGGCGGTGCTGTCGGCGCCCGTCTGGCTCTACCAGTTGTGGGCCTTCGTCACGCCGGGCCTCAAGCGCAACGAGAAGCGCTACGGCGTCCTCTTCGTGCTGGTCTCCACGACCCTGTTCGCCCTGGGGGCGGTGCTGGCCTACGTCTCGCTGTCGGCCGGCCTGGAGCTGCTGCTCGGCCTGGCCGGCCAGGGCACGGTCATCGCGCTTACCGCCCCGGACTACATCGGCTTCATGCTCTCCCTGCTGGTGGCCTTCGGGGTGAGCTTCGAGGTGCCGCTGGTCGCGGTGGCGCTCAACCTGGCCGGCGTCCTGAGCTACGAGGCCCTGCGCGGGGCGCGGCGGTGGATCTTCTTCCTGACCGTCGTCTTCGCCGCGTTCGTCACCCCGACGCAGGACCCGTTCACCATGCTGCTGATGGCCGGGCCGATGATCGTGCTCTTCGAGCTCGCCATCCAGGTCGCCCGGCTCGTCGACCGGCGGCGGGCCAAGCGGGACGCCGTGGAGCACTTCCACGAGCTCGGCGACGACGAGGCCTCGCCGCTGGACGCCACCCCGTCGGCGCTGGACGCGGGGCCCGCCCCGTACGACGACCCCGCGCCGCTGGACGACCCGGCCCGTTCCCGCGGCTGACCCACGGGGCGGCGCGAGGTGGCCAGCCGCCGCCACTGCCACGGACCGCACCGCGCGGTCGCCGTCCTGCTGCGCACGGCGCGTATCGGCGGCGGCCTGCGCTCCATACTTCCGTTATCCCCAACTTTTACAAATACAGATCCACAGCGCCGCACGGGACGAACACGCCTAACGTGGAGACATGTCCAGCCCCGCTGAGCGGTACGCGGCTGCGCGGCGGCGCGGCGCCCATCCCGCGCTGTCCGATTTCACCGCGGAGCTCGGCTTCTCCCTCGACCCGTTCCAGGTGGAGGCCTGCGAGGCCCTCGACGAGGGTGCCGGTGTCCTGGTCTGCGCCCCGACCGGTGCGGGCAAGACGGTGGTGGGGGAATTCGCCGTCCACAAGGCGCTGGCCGAGGGACGCAAGGCCTTCTACACCACGCCCATCAAGGCGCTGTCCAACCAGAAGTACAACGACCTGGTCGACCGCTACGGCGCCGACCGGGTCGGCCTGCTGACCGGCGACAACGCGATCAACGGGGACGCGCCCGTGGTGGTGATGACCACCGAGGTGCTGCGCAACATGCTCTACGCGGAATCCCCGGCGATCGACGGGCTGGGCTACGTCGTCATGGACGAGGTGCACTACCTCGCCGACCGGTTCCGCGGGGCGGTCTGGGAGGAGGTGATCATCCACCTCCCGCAGTCGGTGACCCTGGTGTCCCTGTCGGCGACGGTGAGCAACGCCGAGGAGTTCGCCGACTGGCTGGTCACCGTCCGGGGCCACACCGCCGTCGTGGTCAGCGAGGTCCGGCCGATCCCGCTGTGGCAGCACATGCTGGTCGGTAACCGGGTGTTCGACCTGTTCAGCCTCCGCCCGGCGGCGCACGCCGCCGAGCAGGGCCAGGACCCACGGGAGCAGTCCACCCGGGAACGCGGCGCCAGCGTCGTCGACCCGGAGCTGGTGCGCTACGTGCGCGAGCACGAGCGGCGGATCGACACCTGGGGTGGTGGCAACGGCGGCTCGCGCCGGGAGCGGGACTGGCACAAGCCGCGCTACAAGCCGCCGGCCCGGCCCGACGTCATCGAGCGGCTGGACCGCTCCGGCCTGCTGCCGGCGATCACCTTCGTGTTCAGCCGCAACGGCTGCGACGCCGCGGTGAACCAGTGCCTGCGGTCCGGGCTGCGGCTGACCGACGAGCACGAGCGCTCGGAGATCGCCGCGATCATCGACGAGCGCACCGGCTCGCTCCCGGAGGAGGACCTGCACGTCCTCGGCTTCTGGGAGTGGCGCGAGGGGCTGCTGGCCGGGCTGGCCGCGCACCACGCCGGCCTGGTCCCGGCGTTCAAGGAGACCGTCGAGGAGTGCTTCGTCCGCGGCCTGGTCAAGGCCGTGTTCGCCACCGAGACCCTTGCGCTGGGTATCAACATGCCGGCGCGCACCGTCGTCCTCGAGCGGCTGGTCAAGTGGAACGGCGAGGCGCACGTCGACGTGACGCCGGGGGAGTACACCCAACTCACCGGCCGGGCCGGCCGGCGCGGCATCGACGTCGAGGGGCACGCCGTCGTCGTCTGGGCGCCGGGCATGGACCCCTCCGTCGTCGCCGGGCTGGCCAGCACCCGCACCTACCCGCTGAAGTCGAGCTTCCGGCCCAGCTACAACATGGCGGTGAACCTGGTCAGCTCGTTCGGCCGGGCCCGTGCGCGCGAGCTGCTGGCCTCCTCCTTCGCCCAGTTCCAGGCCGACCGCTCGGTCGTCGGGCTGGCCCGCGCTGCCGCCCGCCACGAGCGGGACGCCGAGCGCTGGGCCGCCGAGATGCACTCCGAGGGCGGCGACGTCGCCGGCTACGCGCGGCTGCGCCAGGACATCGCCGACCGGGAGAAGGAACTGTCCCGCGACTCGGCGGCCAAGCGCCGCCTGGAGGCCTCCGACGCGCTGGCCGCGCTGCGGCCCGGCGACGTCATCCGCGTGCCGTCGGGTCGGCGGCAGGGGCTGGCCGTCATCCTGGACCCCGGGGTGACCGACAGCGGCCTGGACAGCCGAGCCGAGCCGCGCCCGCTGGTGCTCACCGAGGACAAGTGGGCCGGGCGGCTGGGCAGCGTCGACTTCCCGACGCCGGTCGCCGCGCTGGCCCGGGTCCGGGTGCCCAAGAACTTCAACCACCGCAGCCCGCACGCCCGGCGGGACCTGGCCGCCACGCTGCGCAACGCGCGCGTGGAGAACGACCTCGGCGCGCGGCGGGTCAAGCAGCGCTCCGCGGCCGCGGACGACCCGGTGCTGCACGACCTGCGGCGGGCGCTGCGGGCCCACCCGGTGCACGCCCTGCCCGACCGGGAGGAGCGGGTGCGGGCGGCCGAGCGCTGGCTGCGGGCAACCCGCGAGGCCGAGGCCACCCACCGGCGGATGGCCGAGCGCACCGGGTCGCTCACCCGCCAGTTCGACCGCACCTGCGACGTCCTCGAGGAGCTGGGCTACCTGGTGTCCGACCCGGCGGCCCCGCCCGTGGCGGAGGGGGCCGACCCGGTGGACCACGAGATCGCCGACGTCGCCCCGGTCGCCACCGACGAGGGACGGCGGCTGGCCCGCATCTGGTCGGAGGCCGACCTGCTCGTCGCCGAGTGCCTGCGCTCGGGGGTGTGGCGGGGGCTCACCCCCGCCGAGCTGGCCGCGGCGGTCTCCACGCTGGTGTTCGAGGCCCGGCGGGAGATGCCCGGCCAGCCCGCGGTGCCGGCCGGCAAGGTCTCCGGGGCGATCGCCGAGATGCGGCGGATCCGCGCGCGGCTGCAGGACGTCGAGCTGGACCACGGCGTCCCGGCCACCCGGGACCTGGACCTCGGCTTCGCCTGGGCGGCCTACCGCTGGGCCGACGGGCAGAGCCTCGACCGGGTCCTGGCCGGGGCCGAGCAGGCCGGAACCGAGCTCTCCGGCGGGGACTTCGTGCGCTGGGCGCGCCAGCTGCTGGACCTGCTCGACCAGGTCGCCAAGGTCGCCGACGGCCCGCTGGCGACCACGGCCCGGACGACGGTGGAGCGAGTGCGGCGCGGCGTGGTGGCGGTCGCCGTCGGCGGCTGAGCCGGGGGCGGTGCACAATCCACCCGGCCGGCACCGCCGCAGCCCCGCAGCCCCAGGGACCCTCGACCGGGAGCGACGATGACCAACCCCCCGCACGGCGGCCAACCGCCGGGTGAGCCCGGCCCGCCGCAGCAGTGGCCCCAGCAGCCGTGGCCCGGTCCGGGGCCGCAGCAGCCGTGGCCGCATCCGGGGCCGCAGCAGGCCGGGCCGTGGGGTCCGCCGGCACCGGGCCCGTACGGCGGTCAGCCGCCGTACGGCCAGCCTCCCTACGGCCCGCCGTCCCCGCAGTACGGGCAGCCCTGGGGCGGGCAGCCGGGGACCGGGCAGCCGCCGTACGGACCGCCCGCTGCGCCGCGACGGTCACGGAAGGGGCTGGTCGCCGGCATCGTCGTGCCGGCGGCCCTCCTGGTCCTGGCCGTCGTCCTCGCCCGCCTCTTCGGCGACACCGTGCTGGACACCGGCCGGGTCGAGGACGACGTCGCCGCCCAGTTCGCGGAGCGTTACGGCGTGTCGATCGGCCTCACCTGTGACGACGAGATGCAGGTCGAGCAGGGCGCCGACTACGAGTGCACCGGCACCACGGCCGAAGACGAGGAGGTCACCCTCCGCATCGTGATCACCGACGAGCAGACCGCGGCCTACACCTGGGAAGAGGTCTGAGGGCTCGGGCAGGTCAGGCCACGGCGTCCTCCGGCCAACCCAGCGCCGCGCCCAGCCGCCGCAGCGAGGACTCGATCCCGTGCGCGGCGGCGAGCGCGGCCAGCGCGTCGGGGTCGGCCGGCCGGCGGGGGAGCGCGCCCTCCACCGGCGGCAGGTCGATGTCGCAGGCGACGGCGACGACGACCGGGGCGGCGTCGAGGTAGTCCGCGCCGGCGTGCAGCCGCTTGAGAACGGCGGCGGTGAGCGGCGGCTTCGGGACGACGGTGCGCGCGGCGGCCGCCCGGATGCCGGCCAGGTCGCCGAACTCGGTGATCAGCGCCGCGGCCGTCTTGGCGCCGATGCCGGCCACCCCGGGCAGCCCGTCGCTGGGATCGCCGCGCAGGACGGCGAAGTCGGCGTAGGCCCGCCCCGGGATGCCGTACTTCGCGGTCACCGCCGCCTCCTCGACCAGCTCCAGGTCGGTGATGCCGCGCGCGGTGTAGAGGACCCGCACGCCGCGCTCGTCGTCGACCAGCTGGAACAGGTCCCGGTCGCCGGTGACGACGTCGACCGGGCCGCGCGCGCGGGTGGCCAGCGTGCCGATGACGTCGTCGGCCTCGTAGCCCGGTGCGCCGACCCGCGCCAGCCCGGCCGCGGCGAGCACCTCGACCAGCACGGGCACCTGCGGGCCCAGCTCGTCGGGCGTCTCCTCGCCGCCGTCGGGGGACAGCCGGTGCGCCTTGTAGGACGGCAGCGCCGCGACGCGGAACGCCGGGCGCCAGTCGTCGTCCCAGCAGGCGACCAGCCGGTCGGGGGAGTG
>JALYNA010000439.1 GCA_030773455.1 Actinomycetota bacterium | reverse complement strand
GTAGTGCCGCACCGTCACCGCATCCAGCACCTCGAGCGGCACCTGCACCTGCCCGCCGCGTGGACCGATCCGGGTGGTCGCATGGGCGGCGAGCCAGCCGACGATCTCGACGGCGGCGCGGTCCTGGGCGTCGTCGTAGGCGGCGGCGACGTCCGGGTGCACCGCGGCGGCCAGGGACCAGGACTTCGGACCGTTGACCACCACCTCGACGAACCGTACGGCGCGCTCGTCGGTGCGCAGCCGGCCCCGCGGCGCGCCGGTGTCTGGGTCCTGGCCGGCCACCCAGCTCTCGTAGGTCTTCCCCGTCAAGGGCGCAAGCTCCTCCACCCGCCCGGCGGTGGCCGTAAAGCGGCGGGCCAAGCCGGCGCCCTCGGTCAGGTAGTAGTCATCCGACCGTCCCCGATCGGCCTCCACGTAGTGCCGTGCCGCCGCCGACGCGCCGGCGTAGACCTTCATCCCGCCGTGCAATTACCAACGCCACCCAACACATCGCCCCCGGAAATGCCGATGGGCCCCGCGAGGCGGGACCCGAGCTACCCATATTGCTAGCATGCGTGCCGCTCTCTAAGCGAGGGGTTCAAGGCATGACGAGGGCCGATTATCGCCGTCCATCATGAGGCTTCGGGTCAAACTTATGAGCGGCGTTGGCAATCGGCGGGCGCATCGACAGGATGCAGCGATTGCGGGGCTCTCGCCTGTCAGGTGACCGTGTTGACCTTGTCGGCGGCGAGGCTGCAGCTGCAGGCGCCCGTATCTCGGCCGACGCGTCACCATCGCGGGACTCCCGCCGTCCCGGTGAGCCTCCATGCGGATACCGCGGGCAGCAGTGACCACGGGGGGCGATGAAGCGGCCCGCGTCTCCGCCAGGGACAGCAGCTCAGCCGTGGTCGCCCCCGTGGATTTGTCGCGGGGTGAGACAGCCTTCGGTCCCACGTCAAGGGCTGGCGGACGCCTTGCGGGGACTGCAAGGCCGGGTGCTGGTGGGAGCGTCGGCCGGCTGGTCTCTCAGTGACCGACTGGCGCCGGTGGGGGTGGAAGGACCGCCTGGAGGGCGCTGTACCGGTCGCGCAGGGCGTCGCAGACGATCTCGCAGAGGGCGAAGACGCTGGGATCGGTGATGGCGTACTGGGCGGTGCTGCCGGTGCGGGTCCGCTGGACCAGGCCGGCGCTGTGCAGCACGCCGAGGTGCTTGGAGGCATTCTGCTGACTGAGGCCGACCCGGGTGGCGAGTTCGCCGACACTGGCAGGCCCTGAGCGCAGCGCATCGAGCAGCTTGATCCGGGCTGGTTCACCGAGCACGCGGAAGCGCTGAGCGACCAGCTCCACCAGTGGCTCGGGCAACGGGCTGGGAACAGGCACGCCTTCATCCTACCTACAACTACTAGGTTGTATGGTTGTGCGAAGACGAGAGGATGAGGTTTCGATGCGGACGACACGTAGGCGGCTGATCGCGGGTACCGCGGCGGCGGTGCTGCTGCTCGGCGGTGGCGTGGTGACCGGGGCGCAGCTGCTGCCCGGCGCGGGGGCGGTCGACCGGCCGTCCGCTGGCATGGGCATGGGCATGGGCTCGGCGATGCCGGGGATGGCTGCCTCGGCTGATGCGATGTTCGCGGTGCAGATGGCTGTGCACCACGAGTCGGCGGTGCAGATGGCGCGGCTGGCCCAGCAGCGGGCGCAGCGCCCGGAGGTCCGGCAGCTGGCCCGGGACATCGAGCGCACGCAGACCGCGGAGATCGCCCAGCTGCGCGACGCGGCGACGCGGCTGGGCGCCGATCCCGACGGCCCGGCCGGCGGCATGGGGTCGGGGATGTCCGCCGGGATGGGCTCGACGACCGACCTGGCCGAGGTGCCGGATGAGCAGTTCGATCGCGCCTTCCTGGAGGCCATGATCCCGCACCACCAGATGGGCGTGCACATGGCCCGGATGGTCCAGCGGGCCGGCAGCGACCGGCAGATCGCCGCGATGGCCGCGGAGATGGTCCGCGTCCAGACCGACGAGATCGCGCTGATGCAGCGCTGGCTCGACGAGCAGTGACCCACCGGCGTCCCGCGCCGGCCGGTGACCCGAACGTCACCCGCCTTCCCCAAGACACCAAGGAGCACGGTATGGACCCCCGCACGGTGCAGAGCCGCCGCAGCGAGCTGCAGATCCTCGACGTCCGCGAGGACGAGGAATGGGCGGTCGGCCACATCAACGGCGCGGTGCACATCCCGCTCGGCCAACTCGCGCAGCGCATCGGTGAACTCGATGGGCAGCGTCCCGTCGTCACGGTCTGCCGCAGCGGCGGCCGCGCCGGGCGGGCCGCGGACCTGCTCACCTCCCACGGCAGACGGGCCGCGGTGATGGACGGCGGGATGCAGCGGTGGGCCCGCGAGGGCCTGCCCTCGACCGCCGCCGACGGCCGCCCCGGAACCGTCGCCTGATCGCCACCTGACCACAGCCGCCCGCAGCCGCGGGGGCCAATCTCGCAGGAGACTTCACGTGATCCAGATCCACACCATCGAGACGTCCAGCCTCGGCGACCGCAGCTACCTGGCCACCGACGGGCAGGTCGCCGTCGTCGTCGACCCGCAGCGCGACATCGACCGGGTCCTCGACCTCGTCGAGCAGCGCGGCCTGCGCCTCACCCACGTGCTCGAGACCCACGTGCACAACGACTACGTCACCG
>JALYNA010000438.1 GCA_030773455.1 Actinomycetota bacterium | reverse complement strand
CCGGCGACCCCGCCGGGGTCAGCGGCGCCGCCGCCGCCGCACCACGAGTGTGACGACCAGCAGCAGCGCCGCGGCACCGGCCACCGGGGCGGCGTAGCGGGTCAGCGCGGCCCCACCGGCGACCTCGAGCAGGTCGATCGGCTCCGGCTCCGCCTGCTGGGCAGCGGCCGGCCGCGGCGCCGACGGTGCCGCCGGGATCGGGGCGGTCACCGCCGGGCTGGTGGTCGCCGGGCCGGGGATGACCGCGGCCGGCACGGTGTCCGTCGCCCCGGCGGCGGGCGCCGCCTTGTCCGCAGCCGCCGCGGCGGTCTTCTTGGCCGCTGCCGCGGTCTTGCGGGTCTGCTGCGCGGCGGCGTTGTCCCCTGGCACCTGCTCGGCGGAGGCGGCGACCTCCTCGGCCACACCGGCCGCCGCAGCCGCGGCCTTCTTCGCCGGCGTCGCCGTGGTGGCGGGCGCGGCCGCTGCCCCCGCGTCACCCGCGCCGAGCTGGGCGGCGAGCTTGTCGGCGAACTGGCCGAGCAGCTTGTTGCCGACGTCGGTCATGACGCCGCGGCCGAACTGGGCCGGCCGGCCGGTGATGTTGAGGTCGGTCAGGACGTCGACCCGCGTGGTGTCGCCCTCGGCCTTCAAGTGGGCGGTGATGACCGCCGCGGCGGTGCCGTTGCCGCGCTGGTCCTTGCCTCGGCCGTCGATGACCGCCCGGTGCGCCGCCTCGTCCTTCTCGATGAACGAGGCCTTGCCCTGGTAGGTCAGGTTGATCGGGCCGAGCTTGACCTTGACCCGGCCGGTGAAGTCGTCGCCGGTGACCGAGTCGAGCGCCGCACCGGGCATGCACGGCGCGATCCGCTCGATGTCGAGCAGCACCCGCCAGGCTTCGTCGATCGGCACGGGGACGGTGAACGAGTTCTCCAACTGCACGGTGCTCTCCTCCTGCGTCTACGCCGGCTCGGCCGGTCCACCCCGGGGCGAGGGCGGACCGGCCGATGCGGTCGAGCGGGGTACCAGGGGCGGTGGATCGACGCTACAGCCCCGCGGCGGCGGTCACCGCGCGACGAGTGAGCACCTGCGCCAGGTGCTCCCGGTAGTCCGCCTGGGCGTTGAGGTCGCTGCTCGGGGCAGTCCCCTCGGCGGCCGACCGCGATGCGGCGGCGATCGCCTCGGGGCTGGCCTCGGTGCCGGCCAGTGCGGCCTCGACCGCGCTGGCCCGCAGCGGCGTCGCGCCCATGTTGGTCAGCCCGATCCGCGCCTCGGCGATGTGCCCGTTCTCCCGGCGGACGACCGCGGCGACCGCCACGATCGACCAGGCCTGGGCCACCCGGTTGAACTTCTCGTACCGCATGCCCCACTCGCCGGCCAGCTTCGGGACGCGGATCTCGACGAGGAGTTCCCCCTCCTCCAGCGCGGTCGTGAGGTAGTCGAGAAAGAACTCCGCTGCGGGCACCGTCCGCCGCCCTCCCGGGCCGGCGAGGACGAACTCCGCGTCCAGGGCGAGGGCCACCGCCGGCAGGTCACCCGCGGGGTCGGCGTGGACCAGGGCCCCGCCGAAGGTGCCCCGCGCGCGGACCTGGCGGTCGGCCACCGTCTCGGTCGCCTCGGCGATGAGCGGCGCGTACTGCTGCACGAGCGGGTCGGTCATGACGTCGTGGTGCGTCGTCATGGCGCCGATGACGAGGACGTCGCCGTCGTCCCGGACACCGCGCAGCTCGGCGATCCGGCCCAGGTCCACCACCGTCTCCGGCGCGGCCAGCCGCATCCGCATGACCGGGATCAGCGACTGACCGCCGGCGAGGACCTTCACGTCCCCGCCCTGGGCCATGGCCTGCAGGGCCTCGTCGACGGTCGTGGGGCGGACGTAGTCGAACGCAGCGGGGATCACCGGTCACCTCCGAGGGCGGACTGAGGGGTGGAGACGCCGGCGGTGGTCTCGGTCTGAGCCCCACCCCAGGCGTTGGTGCCGGCGGTGGCACGGTCGCCGCCGTCCCCGCCCTGGTGGATGGCCCGCCAGACCCGTTCCGGGGTCAGGGGCATCCGGATGTCGCTGACCCCGAGGTGCCGGACGGCGTCCAGCGCGGCATTGACCACCGCCGGGGTGCTGGCGATGGTGCCGGCCTCGCCGACCCCCTTCGCACCGATCGGGTTGCCGGGGGCCTCGTGCACCGTGTTGCCGGTCTCGAAGTGCGGCAGGTCGGCAGCCGAGGGCACCAGGTAGTCGACGAAGCTGCCGGTGGTGAGGTTGCCGTCGGCGTCGTAGACGGCCTCCTCGAACATCGCCTGGCCGATGCCCTGCGCGAGCCCGCCGTGGATCTGCCCCTCGACGATGAGCGGGTTGACGATCGTGCCGACGTCGTCGACGCAGGCGTACTTGCGGATCCTCGCCATGCCGGTCTCGGTGTCGACCTCCATCGCGCAGATGTGCGTGCCGTGCGGGAAGGAGAAGTTCTCCGGGTCGTACGTCGCGTCCGCGTCGATCGAGGGCTCCACACCCTCAGGGAAGTTGTGCGCCGCGAACGTGGCCAGCGCGATCTCCTGGATGGAGACCTCCGAGCCGGGGGTGCCGCGGACGGAGAACTTCCCGCCGGTGAAGTCGAGGTCGTCCTCGCTGGCCTCCAGCAGGTGCGCGGCCACCTTCCGGGCCTTCGCCACGACCTTCTCGGCCGCGGTGACCACCGCGGCCCCGCCGACCACCAGCGACCGGGACCCGTAGGTGTCCAGCCCGCGCGGGGCGACCGAGGTGTCGCCGTGCAGCACCTCGATGTCCTCGAACGGCACGCCGAGCCGGTCGGCGACCAGCTGGCTCCACGCCGTCTCGTGGCCCTGGCCGTGCGGCGTCGACCCGCTGACGACCTCGACCTTGCCGGTCGGCAGCATCCGAATGGAGGCGTGCTCCCAGCCGCCGGCGCCGTAGGACAGCGAGCCGAGCACCCGGGAGGGCGCCAGACCGCACATCTCGGTGAAGGTGGAGACGCCGATGCCCAGCTGCACCGGGTCGCCCGACTCCCGGCGACGGCGCTGCTCCTCGCGCAGCTCGTCGTAGCCGATCAGCTCCAGGGCCTTCTGCGTGGCGGTCTCGTAGTCGCCGCTGTCGTAGGTCATCCCGGCCACCGAGGTGAACGGGAACTCCTCGGCCCTGATCCAGTTCTTGCGGCGCAGCTCCAGCGGGTCCATGCCGAGCTCGACGGCGAGCTCGTCCATGATCCGCTCGACGGCGAACGTGGCCTCGGGGCGGCCGGCGCCGCGGTAGGCGTCGGTGGGCACCTTGTTGGTGAAGATGCCGTCGCACTCGAACCGGTAGGCCGGGAACTTGTAGATGCCGTTGAACATGAAGGCGCCCAGCACCGGCACGCCGGGGCTGACCAACCGCAGGTAGGCGCCCATGTTGGCGAGGATGCGGCAGCGCAGGCCCTTGACGTTGCCCTCGCGGTCGGAGGCGATGTCGATGTACTGGATCTGGTCGCGGCCGTGGTGCGCCGTCATCAGCGACTCGCTGCGGGTCTCGGTCCATTTGACCGGCTTCCCGAGCCGGCGGGCCACCAGCAGGCTGATGACCTCCTCGGGAGTGACCTGCAGCTTGCCGCCGAAGCCGCCCCCGACGTCGGGGGCGACCACCCGCAGCTTGTGCTCGGGCACGCCGGTGACCATCGCCAGCATGATCCGCAGGATGTGCGGCACCTGGGTCGAGGACCACATCGTGTAGTTGTCGCCCTGCGGCTGGACGACGACGGAGCGGGGCTCCATGAACGCCGGGATCAGCCGCTGCTGCACGAACCGACGGCTGACCACCACCTCAGCGGTGGAGAAGGCCTCTTCCGTGTCGCTGCCGGTGCCGGCCTCGCCGCCGTCGAACACGAAGTGGAAGCTGCGGTTGGACTCGAGGTGGTCGTGGGTCAGCTGGGCGCCCTCGGCGACCGCCTCCTCCATGTCCAGCACCGCGGGCAGCAGGTCGTAGTCGATGTCCACCAGCTCGACGGCGTCCTGAGCGGCGGCCTTGCTGCGCGCCACGATCACCGCGACGGCCTCGCCGACGTGGTTGACCTCGTCCACCGCGATCGACGGGTGCCCGGGGTTGACCATGTCGGGGGTGACCGGCCAGGCGCACGGGATCGAGCCCTGCTCCTCGGCCACGTCGCGCCCAGTGAGGACGGCGAGCACGCCCGGCGCCTCCTGGGCAGCCGAAACGTCGATGCTGCTGATCTTCCCGTGGGCCACGGGGCTGCGGACGACGGCCAGGTGCAGCATCCCGGGCAGCACCATGTTGTCGGTCCAGGTGGTCCGGCCGGTGATCAGCCGGGCGTCCTCCTTGCGACGCCGGGCCTTGCCGACCTCGCGCTCCGGCGCCTCGGCGGGCCGGTCCTCGACCGCCGTCACGACTGCACCGCCACGTGCGGAGCGGCCGCGGTGTCCACCACGGCCGGGCGGGCGTGGCCGTCGCCACTGCCGTTGCCGGCGGTCCGCATCTCGCCGGCGGCCTGCTGCACCGCGCGGATGATGTTCTGGTAGCCGGTGCAGCGGCAGAGGTTGCCCTCGATGCCCTCGCGGACCTCGGTCTCGCTCGGATCCGGGTTTTCCTTGAGCAGGTCCACGGAGGCCATGATCATCCCCGGCGTGCAGTAACCGCACTGCAGGCCGTGCATCTCGTGGAATGCCTTCTGCACCGGGTGCAGGCTGCCGTTCTGCGCCAGCCCTTCGATGGTCGTCACCTCGCCGCCGTCGGCCTGGACGGCCAGCACGGTGCAGGACTTCACGGCTGCGCCGTCGAGGTGGACGGTGCAGGCGCCGCAGTTGCTGGTGTCGCAGCCGATGACGGTGCCGACCTTCCCCAACTGCTCCCTCAGGTAGTGCACCAGCAGCGTCCGGGGTTCGACGTCGTCGCTGTACGTCACCCCGTCCACCCGCACGTTGATCTGGGTCACCGATTCCTCCGCTCCTCTGCAGGGGTCGTGTGGCTCAGGACACAGCCCCACCTCCGGGAAGTGTGTCGAGCAGCACGTGACTTAGGCCACACTTACCTGACGGCGGCGAACGCAACGGGGTCCGCAGGATCGGATCGACGACGGCCTTCTTCCCCGCGATTGCGGGGTTATTGAGGCAGTGAGCAGCGCGACTGCGGTCCTGGAGCAAGGTTGCAGGGCCGTTGCAGCGGGTCCGGGCAGCGGCTGGGGCCGACGGCTACCGGGCCGGTGCGGGCGCCGTCCGTACCGGCCCGGCCTGCTGGTCGCGGCGGCCCCGGCCTGCTGGTCGCGGCGGCGCAGCAGCGCCGAGGCGGTGAGCGCCGCGAGCCCCACGGCGGCCAGCGCGGCGC
>JALYNA010000437.1 GCA_030773455.1 Actinomycetota bacterium | reverse complement strand
GCCCAGGGCTCGTCGTACACCCCGAGGATTTGCGCATCCCGGTGCGCGAAGGGCGGGAGGGCAACCTCGTGCTGTTCGTGGTCGACGCCTCTGGATCCATGGCGGCCCGGCAGCGCATGACCGCGGTCAAAGGTGCGGTGTTGTCCTTGCTGCTCGACGCCTATCAGCGCCGCGACAAGGTCGGCCTGGTGACGTTCCGCGGGAGCGGCGCGGAGCTGGCTCTCCCGCCGACCTCGAGTGTTGACGTGGCCGCTGCCCGGTTGCGGCAGCTGCCTACCGGCGGGCGCACACCGCTGGCAGCGGCACTGGCCCGGGCGACCGAAGTGCTTCGCCTGGAGCGCATCCGGGACCCGCGACGGCGGCCGCTGCTCGTTCTGGTCACAGACGGTCGGCACACGTCAGGTCCGGATCCGACGGCCGCCGCGTCGGTGCTGGCACGTACCGGCATTGCCTCAGTCGTCGTCGACTGCGAGTCCGGGCCGGTGCGCCTGGGCCTGGCCGGTGCGCTCGGGACGGCGCTCGGCGCGCAGACGTTGCGCCTGGAGGAGCTGGCCGCCGAGTCGCTGGCCGCCACGGTGCGCAGCGTGCGCGAGGCGGCGGCCTGACATGCCGAAGGGACAGGTGGCGGTCACCCCGGACGACGGGCTGACCACGCGAGCGCGCCGCAACCGGCCGCTGCTCGCCGTCCACACCGGTGAGATGAAGGGCAAGTCCACCGCCGCGTTCGGCATGGCCATGCGCGCCTGGAACCAGGGCTGGTCGATCGCGGTCTACCAGTTCGTCAAGAGCGCCAAGTGGCGGGTCGGCGAGGAGAACGTGCTGACCGCGCTGGGCCGGCTGCACGCCGAGACGGGCGAGGGCGGGCCGGTGGTCTGGCACAAAATGGGCTCGGGCTGGAGCTGGTCGCGCCGGCAGGGCACCGAGGTCGACCACGCCGCCGACGCCGCCGAGGGCTGGGCGCAGATCAAGCGCGACCTCGCCGCCGAGGCGCACTGCTTCTACGTGCTCGACGAGTTCACCTACCCGCTGAAGTGGGGCTGGGTCGACGTCGACGACGTCGTCGAGACGCTCGCGAACCGGCCGGGCACCCAGCACGTCGTCGTCACCGGCCGCGACGCACCGCCGGCGCTGGTCGAGGCCGCTGACCTGGTGGTGGAGATGACCAAGGTCAAGCACCCGATGGACGCCGGCCAGAAGGGCCAGCGGGGGATCGAGTGGTGACCGTGCCCGCCTCCCCCGGCCGTGATCATCGGCATCTGGCTGCTGGTCGGCGGCGTGTCCGCAGCCACTCGCCGATGATCACGGAGGACAGCTGGTGACCGTCCCGCGCGTGGTCGTCGCCGCCCCGTCGAGCAACGCGGGCAAGACGTCGGTCGCCACCGGGCTGGTCGCCGCACTCACCGCCCGCGGGCTGGCCGTCTCCCCGCACAAGGTCGGCCCCGACTACATCGACCCGGGCTACACCGGCCTGGCCGCCGGGCGGCCCGGGCGCAACCTCGACCCGGTGCTGGTCGGCGAGGAGCGCGTCGTCCCGCTGTTCCTGCACGGCGCCCGCGGTGCCGACGTCGCCGTCGTCGAGGGGGTCATGGGTCTGTTCGACGGCGCGACGCGCCCCGGCCTGGAGCCCGGATTCGCCTCCACCGCGCACGTGGCCCGGCTGCTGCGCGCGCCTGTGGTGCTCGTCGTCGACGCCTCGGCGCAGGCCCAGAGTGTCGCGGCCCTGGTGCACGGCTTCGCCACCTACGACCCGACCGTGCGGCTCGGCGGCGTGGTGCTCAACCGGGTCGGCAGCGACCGGCACGAGGAGATCCTCCGCGACGCGCTCGGCGGCTCGGGGGTGCCGGTGCTCGGCGCGGTCGGCCGCATGGAGGCTCTCGGCACGCCGTCCCGGCATCTGGGCCTGGTGCCCGCCGCGGAGCGGTCGGCCGAGGCGCTGGCCACCGTCGACCGGCTCGGCGAGGTGGTGGCCGGCGCGGTCGACCTGAACGCCGTCCTGCGGCTGGCCCGCACCGCCCCGGCCCTGGACGCCGTCCCGTGGGACCCGGCCGCCGAGGTGTCCCGGGTTAAGAGCCGGCCGCGGATCGCCGTCGCCGGCGGTGCGGCCTTCACCTTCGGCTACGCGGAGAACACCGAACTGCTCGAGGCCGCCGGCGCCGAGGTGGTGATCGTCGACCCGCTTCGTGACGAGGCGCTGCCCGAGGGCACCGCGGGCCTGGTCGTGGGCGGTGGGTTCCCGGAGGTGCACGCCGCCGACCTCTCGGCGAACGCGACACTGCGCGCCGACATCGCCGCGCTGGCCGTACGGGGCGGCCCGGTCGCCGCCGAGTGCGCCGGCCTGCTCTACCTGGCCCGGACCCTGGACGGCGTCCCCATGTGCGGCGTCCTCGCCACCGACGCGGTCATGTCCGCCCGGCTGACCCTGGGCTACCGCGAGGCCGTCGCGCTCAGCGACTCCGTGCTCGCCCCGGCCGGCACCCGCGTGCGCGGCCACGAGTTCCACCGCACGCTCGCCACGCCGGCCGCCGGGCCGGCGCCAGCCTGGGGGTGGGCAGGTAGCGAGCCGGAGGGGTTCGTGAGCGGCGGCGTGCACGCCTCCTACCTGCACCTGAACTGGGCCGGGTCGCCGGCCCTGGCCGAGCGCCTCGTCGCCGCCTGCGCGGCAGCCGTGCACGAGGAGGTCCGGCATGCACATCGCTGAGGGGTTCCTGCCGGTGACGCACGCCGCCGGCTGGGCGCTGGCCGCCGCGCCCTTCGTCGTCCACGGCGCGGCAGGTGGTCACCGAGGCGCGCGAGCGCCCGAAGAACACGCTGCTGCTGGGCGCGGCGGGCGCGTTCACCTTCGTGCTCAGCGCGGTCAAGCTGCCCTCGTTCACCGGCAGCTCCAGCCACCCGACCGGCGTCGGAGCCGGGGCGGTGCTGTTCCGGCCGCCGGTGATGGCGCTGGTCGGCACGATCGTGCTGCTGTTCCGCACGCTCACGGTCAACGCCCGTCCCGAGCTGGAGCAGCTGGGCCTGCTGCACCCCGAGCCCGCGGAGGAGGCCCGGTGAGGTCGCGCGTGGCCACCGCGCTGCTGGTCCTGGGTGTGGTGGCGCTGGTCGTGCTGCCGCTGGTCCTGGACGGCGGGACGTCGGACTTCTCCGGCACCGACGCCGCGGCCGCCGAGCTCGCCGAGCAGCAGGGGGCGCCGCCCTGGTTCGAGTCGGTGTTCTCGCCGTCGTCGGCGGAGGTGGAGTCGGGGCTGTTCGCGGCGCAGGCCGCGGTCGGCGGCGCGCTCGGCTACGTGCTGGGGCGGCTGCGCGGCCGGCGGCTGGCCGAGCGGGCGCAGGAGGACGACGGTCCGTGACCGGCCTCGCCGTGGACGACGCCGCCTGGGCCAGCACCTGGCGCCGCCGCTCCGCCGCCGACAAGCTGCTGCTCTGCGGCGGCCTGGTCGGCTGCGCGCTGGTGCTGCCGGCCTGGCCGGGCAGCGTGCTGGTCGGGCTGACCGCGGTCGTCCTCGCGCTCGGCCCGGCTCAGGTGCCGGCCCGCACGTTCGGCCGGGCGGTGCGCTGGCCGCTGGCGTTCATCACCGTCGGCGCGCTCACCTCGTTGGTCACCGTGGGCACCAACGGCCTGGGCTGGGGGCCGGACGCCGCCGCCCGTGCGGGCTCGCTGGCCCGGCACGCCCTGGCCGGCAGCGCCGCGGTGCTGCTGCTGGCGACCACCACGCCCATGTCGGACCTGCTGCCCGCGCTGCGCGGCCTGCGGGTGCCGGCGGCGGTCGTCGAGGTCGCGGCGGTGACCTACCGGCTGCTGTTCGTGCTGCTGGCGAGCCTGCACGCCATCCGCGAGGCGCAGACCGCCCGGATGGGCTACTCGACGGCTGCCCGCGGCTACGCTCGTCCGGCGCGCTGGCCGCCGCGGTGCTCACCCGCTCCTGGGACCGCGCCCGCCGCATGCAGGACGGGCTGGCCGGCCGCGGCATGGAGACCGGCCTGCGGGTGCTGCCCGAGGTCCTGCCGTCGTCCCGCGCCTTCCTCGCCGCCACCGCGGCCGGGCTGGCCCTGATCGTGGCCGTCGGGGTGGCCGCACGAGCCACCGGACCCTGACCGCCGACGGGCTGGTCGCCGGGTACGAGCGCGGCCGGCGGGTGCTCGACGGCGCCTCGCTCACCGTCCCGGCCGGGCGCCGGCTGGCGCTGCTGGGCGCGAACGGCTCGGGAAAGACCACGCTGCTGCGCTGCCTGTCCGGCGCGCTCGAGCCGGCCGCCGGCGCGGTCGCGGTCGACGGGCAGCGGCTGCAGCACACCCGCCGCGGCCTGCGCGCCCACCGGCAGGAGGTCCAGCTGGTGCTGCAGGACCCCGACGACCAGCTGTTCAGCGCCTCGGTCGCGCAGGACGTCTCGTTCGGCCCGCTCAACCTGGGCCTGCCCGAGGACGCCGTCCGCGAGCGCGTCGCCGAGGCCCTCGATCTGCTCGGCGTGGCGCACCTGGCCGGCCGGCCCACCCACCAGCTCTCCTACGGGGAGCGCAAGCGGGTCGCCATCGCCGGCGCGGTCGCGATGCGGCCCTGCGTGCTGTTGCTTGACGAGCCCACCGCGGGGCTCGACCCGTCGGCGGTGGCGGAGGCTCTCGCCGCCCTCGAGCGGCTGCGGGCCTCCGGCTCGACCGTGGTCATGAGCACCCACGACGTCGACCTGGCGCTGCGCTGGGCCGACGACGTCGCGGTCGTCGTGGACCGCGCGGTGGTGCAGGGCGCACCGCCCGACCTGCTCGCCGACGACGCGCTGCTCGCCCGTGGCCGGCTCGACCGGCCCTGGGCGCTCACCGTAGGCGCCCGGCTGCGCGCCCTCGGCCTGCTGCCCGACGCCGCGCTGCCGGAGGGAGTCGTCCCGTGACCGAGCTCGCGAGGTCACGCACGGGCACAGCATTTCGCCGAGCACGGAGCCGACGAGCCCCAGCGAGGAGGCGACGTGATCGTCGGCGTCGGCGCGCGCCCGGGGGTCAGCGCGGCGGAGGTGCTGGCCGCGGTGGACGCCGTCCTGCCCGCCGGGGCGGACGGCGTGCGGCTGGCCAC
>JALYNA010000436.1 GCA_030773455.1 Actinomycetota bacterium | reverse complement strand
GCGACGAGCAGGGCGGTCGCGGCCACGACCGCGGCGGCCGTGGGCAGGTGCCCGGCGCGGGCCGTGGGCCGTGGGCCCACCTCGGTCGCCGTCACGGACCAATCGTCGCAGACACCCAGCGCCCGATCCGCTCGACGAGCGGGGCGGTGGCTCCGCTCTCGGCGTGTCCGAACCCGGGGACCACCCAGGCCGTCGCCGTCGGCCCCGCGGCACGGACCAGGGCGCGCCAGTGCTCGAGCGGGAAGTAGGTGTCCCGGTCGCCGTGCACCAGCAGCAGCGGGGTCGGCGCGATCCGGCCGACCACCGCCAGCGGCGACTCCGGGGCCGTGACCCAGGGGACGTCCAGCCGCAGCCGGAACAGCCGGGCCGCGACCCACCGGCCGAGCGGGGCCTCGATCAGCCAGTGCACCCGCCGCATCGGCGCGGTGTCCCGGATGTACCAGCGGCTGACCGCGCTGACCGCGACCACCGCGTCCGGGCGGTGCCGGCCCAGTGCGGCCTGACGCAGCACCACCCCGCCCCCGAGCGACATCCCGACGGTGACGACGGCGCGCGCCCCGTCGGCCCGGGCGTCGGCGACCGCGGCGTCCACGTCGCGCACCTCGGGGTCCCCGCCCACGGCGGAGCGCCCCCCCGACCGGCCGTGGCCCCGGGCGTCGCAGCCGCGGACCTCGCCGAAGCGGCGCAGCCATCCGGCCAGGCGGAGGAAGGAGGGGCGGGCGACCGAGCCGGTGAACCCGTGCACGACGACGAAGGCCGATGGCCGAGGACCGGCCGCGGGCAGCGCGGGGACGACGATCCCCGCCAGCCGCACGCCGTCCTCCGTGTGGACGGTCACGTGCCGCACCCCGTTCAGGTGAGGGAGTCGGCGGGACACGTCGGCTATCCTGCTACCTTCCCGACAGCGCCGTCGCGGGCCCCCGGACGACGCCCGTCGTCCCCGGCTCCCCCGAGGAGACGTCATGCGACTCGTGCTCATGACCGCGGCACGTCAGGCCACGACCGAGGTGCTGCCGGCTCTCGGCCTGCTGGGTCACCACGTCCGCGTGGTGGCACCGGAGCTGCCGAGCCTGCTGGACAGGGACGCCGGCGACGTCGTCCTCGTCGACGCCCGGCCCGACCTCGTGCAGGCCCGGTCCCTCTGCGGGCTGCTCTCCTCCACCGGCGTGGCCTCGGCGCTGGTCGCCGTCCTGTCCGAGGGCGGCCTGGTCGCGCTGTCGGCCGACTGGGGCGTCGACGATGTCCTGCTCGACACCGCCGGCCCGGCCGAGGTCGACGCCCGCCTCAAGTGGGCCACCGCCCGCCGGTTGGCCGCCGCCTCCCCCACCGACGGGCCGGACGGCGGCGTGACCCAGGCCGGCGAGCTGGTGATCGACGAGCACAGCTACTCGGCCAAGCTGCGCGGCCGTCCGCTCGACCTCACCTACAAGGAGTTCGAGCTGCTGAAATACCTGGCCCAGCACCCGGGCCGGGTCTTCTCCCGCGCGCAGCTGCTCCAGGAGATCTGGGGCTACGACTACTTCGGCGGCACCCGCACCGTCGACGTCCACGTCCGCCGGCTGCGGGCCAAGCTCGGCACCGAGCACGAGGCGCTGATCGGCACCGTGCGCAACGTCGGCTACAAGCTCGACCGGCAGGTCGCCGACGCGACCGGGGCGGCCGCGCGGGCAGAGGCAGTGGCCTCCGGGGACGCTGCGCGCACCGACACCGAGCTGGTCTGAGGCACCCCTGTCCGCTGCTCCCCGCGTCCGGGACGTCGACCGGCTCGACCCGGCCGAGGTCCCCGCGGTCCTCGCGCTGCTCCGCGCGGCCATCGCGGCCGACGGCGCCCGCCCGCTGTCGGAGGAGGCCGAACTGCGGCTGCAGCACGGCGGCCCAGCCGGCGGCCGCGACGTGCTGGCCACCGCCCCTGACGGCGCGCTGACCGGCTATGCCCGGTTCGAGGCCCGATTCGAGGGCGGGGACGGCACCGGGGACGCCGAGGCCGAGCTGGTCGTCGCTCCCGGTGCCCGGCGGCGGGGGGTGGGCTCCGCACTGCTGACCCGGCTCGAGGAGCTGGCCGGCGACCGCCCGCTCCGGGTGTGGGCGCACGGCGACCTGCCCGGGTCGGCGGAGCTGGCTCGGCGGCACGGGTACGAGCGCGCGCGGGTGCTGCTGCAGATGCGCCGCGACCTGGCCGGCGTGGACCCCGAGACACGGCTGCGCCTGCCCGAGGGCGTGCGCGTGCGCACCTTCCGACCGGGTCGCGACGAGCCGGCGTGGCTGCGCACCAACGCCCGGGCCTTCGCCGGCCACCCCGAGCAGGGCGACTGGAGCGCCGACGACCTGCGGTTGCGCGAGGCCGAGCCGTGGTTCGACCCCGCCGGCTTCTTCCTGGCCGAGGACGGCGGAACGCTCCTCGGCTCGCACTGGACCAAGGTGCACCCGCCGGGCGACGAGGGGCCGGAGGCGGTCGGCGAGGTCTACGTGCTGGGTGTCGACCCGGACGCGCAGGGCCTGGGGCTGGGCCGGGCGCTGACCGACGTGGGGCTGGCCCACCTGCGCGGCCTCGGGCTGCGCCAGGTGCTGCTCTACGTCGAGGAGGACAACACCGCCGCGGTGGGGCTCTACGAGCGCAGCGGCTTCACCCGGCACGCCGTCGACGTCTCGTGGCGCCGCGCCCGCTGAGGCCGCGGAGGAGACACAACCCATCATCGTGCCCGTGACCGGATCGTCACGGCAGGCGGCGCGCCGGGCGTTCACCCGTTGTCCGACGGGCGTAACCGCGCAGGTCAGCCGGATCACAATGGTCGTTCATCGCTCGTTCACCCGTGGAACCGGAGGCGTCCACCTCTGCTCCCTAACGTCGGTGCCCGTTGGTCCCTGCTGCCCGGAGACGATGACCGGGCACCCACCGGAAGGCACTGAGTTGAAGCTCGGCACCAAGAAGCGCGCCGCCACCCTCTCCCTGGCCCTGGCCGGCAGCCTCACCCTCGCCGCCTGTGGCGCCGCGAACGAGACGCAGACCCCCGCCGCCGGCGGCGGCGGCAGTGAGGCGAGCGGCAGCACGGAGGAGCTCAGCGGCACGCTCGTCGGCGCCGGCTCCAGCGCTCAGCAGGCCGCCATGCAGGGCTGGACGGCCGGCTACTCCGCGGTGCAGCCCGGCGTGACCGTGAACTACGACCCCGTGGGCTCCGGCGGTGGCCGCGAGCAGTTCCTGGCCGGCGGCACCGACTTCGCCGGCTCCGACGCCGCGCTCGACGAGGAGGAGCTCGCCCAGGCCGAGGAGCGCTGCGGCCCCTCTGGCGTCTTCGAGCTGCCGAACTACATCGCCCCCATCGCCGTGGTCTACAACCTCGAGGGCGTCGACGAGCTCAACCTCTCCCCCGAGACGCTGGCCGGCATCTTCAACCAGCAGATCACGACCTGGAACGACCCGGCCATCGCCGCGGACAACCCAGAGGCCACGCTGCCCGACGAGGCCATCCGCCCGGTCAACCGCAGCGACGAGTCCGGCACCACCGAGAACTTCATCGAGTACCTCGCCGCCGCGGGCGGCGAGGCCTGGCCGCACGAGCCGAGCGGCGACTGGCCGGTTGCCGGCGGCGAGGCCGCCCAAGGCACCTCGGGCGTCATCAGCTCCGTGAGCGGCGGTCAGGGGACCATCGGGTACGCCGACCTGTCCCAGGCCGGCGACCTCGGCGTCGCCAGCATCAAGGTGGGCGAGGAGTTCGTGGCGCCCTCGGCCGAGGCCGCCGCGGCGGTCGTCGAGAACTCCGAGCCGATCGAGGGCCGGGGCGAGTACGACTTCGCGATCGAGCTGAACCGCGACACCGCCGGTTCCGGCGAGTACCCGATCGTGCTGGTCAGCTACCACATCGGCTGCGTCGAGTACGACGAGCAGGAGAAGGCCGCCCTGGTCAGGGACTTCATGGGCTACGTCATCAGCGAGGAGGGTCAGCAGGCGGCCGCCGAGTCCGCCGGCTCCGCGCCGATCTCCGAGGGTCTGCGCGAGCAGGCCCAGACCGCGATCGACACGATCACCGCGGGCTGACCGGAGCAGCACGGGCGACGGCCCGGGACGCCGCAACGGCGAACCGGGCCGTTGGCCCGCCCGGCGTCGGGCGACACTCCCAGCCCCCGCCCGCACCACCCCGCCGACATCCCACGGAGCCACGTGAGCGCCACCAGGACCACTCCCCCGCCCGGGACCGGACGGCCGGTTCGCCGTCCGGGCGACCGGATCTTCGCCGGCAGCGCCAAGGGCGCCGGCGTCCTGATCCTGGTCATCCTCGCCGGGGTGACCGCGTTCCTCGTCGTCGAGGCGCTGCCCGCACTGACCGCGCCGGCCGAGGAGATCCCGGGTGACAGCGGTCTGGCCGGCTACATCGCGCCGCTGATCTTCGGCACCCTGCTCGCCGCGGTCATCGCGCTGGTGGTCGCCACCCCGCTGGCCGTGGCGATCGCGCTGTTCATTGCCTACTACGCCCCGCGTCGGCTGGCCCAGGCCCTCGGCTACGTGGTCGACCTGCTCGCCGCCATCCCCAGCATCGTCTACGGCTTCTGGGGCATCGTCTGGCTCGCTCCGAAGCTGGTGCCCTTCTACGAGTGGCTCGAGCGCAACCTCGGCTTCATCCCGCTGTTCGCCGGGCCGACCTCCGCCACCGGCCGCACCATGCTCACCGTCGGCCTGGTGCTGGCGGTGATGATCCTGCCGATCATCAGCGCCATCGCCCGGGAGGTCTTCCTGCAGGTCCCCAGCCTCCACCGCGAGGCGGCGCTGGCGCTCGGGGCCACCCGGTGGGAGATGATCAGGATGGCGGTCCTGCCCTACGGTCGCTCCGGCGTGGTCGGGGGCGCCATGCTCGGGCTGGGCCGGGCCCTGGGCGAGACCATGGCCGTCGCCATCGTGCTGTCGGTGTCCGGCGGCATCACCTTCAACCTGATCAGCAGCGGCAACCCGTCGACGATCGCGGCCAACATCGCGCTGCAGTTCCCCGAGTCCTCCGGCCTGGACATCAACACGCTGATCGCCAGCGGGCTGGCCCTGTTCGTGATCACGTTCGCGGTGAACATGCTGGCCCGCGCGATCGTGAACCGTCGCGCCGACTTCTCCGGAGCGGACTGATGAGCCAGATCTCCACGGCCCCGGTCGCCTCCGGCAGCAGCGCACCGCGCCCCGGCGGTCGCACGTCCGCCGCGCGGCTGGGTCGGTGGGCGCCCTGGGCGTGCTTCGCGGGCGCGGCCGTCGTCGCCGGGGCGCTCTGGCCGGTCCTCGACCTCAACATCGCGCTGTTCGTGCTCTACACCGTCGTCCTGGGGACGCTCGCGGTGTACCTGCTGTCCCGGGTCGTCGAGGGCTCCCGGCGGGCGACCGACCGGCTGGTGACCTGCCTGGTGGTCAGCGCCTTCGGCCTGGCGATGGTGCCGCTGGTCTCGCTGGTCTGGGAGGTCGTGGGCCGCGGCATCGAGCGACTGGACCGCGAGTTCTTCAACTCCTCGCTGGTCGGCATCATCGGGGAGGGCGGCGGCGCCTACCACGCCATCATGGGCACGCTGATCATCACCGGGCTGACCACGCTCATCTCGGTGCCGATCGGCCTGCTCACCGCCATCTACCTGGTCGAGTACGGCCGGGGCCGGCTGGCGCGGGCGATCACCTTCCTGGTCGACGTCATGACCGGTATCCCGTCGATCGTGGCCGGCCTGTTCGCCTATGCGCTGTTCGCGCTCTTCTTCGGGCCGGGCATCCGGCTGGGCATCATGGGCGCGGTGGCCCTGTCGGTACTGATGATCCCGGTCGTGGTCCGCTCCGCGGAGGAGGTGCTCAAGCTCGTGCCCAACGAGTTGCGCGAGGCCTCCTACGCGCTGGGCGTGCCCAAGTGGCGGACGATCGTGAAGGTGGTCGTCCCGACGGCGATCGCCGGCCTGGGCACCGGTGTCACGCTCGCCATCGCCCGGGTGATCGGGGAGACCGCCCCGCTGCTGATCACCCTCGGCATCACCAATGCCACGAACCTGGACCCGTTCGACGGCCGCATGGCCACGCTGCCCGTCTTTGCGTACTACCAGCTGACCCAGCCCGGCGTCCCGCCGGAGGTCGCCATCGACCGCGCCTGGACGGCGGCCTTGATCCTCATCATCCTGGTGATGGGGCTCAACGTCGTGGCCCGGCTCATCGGTCGCTTCTTCGCTCCCTCGACCGGTCGCTGAACCGACCACCTGGAGGACTCCCCGTGGCCAAGCGCATCGACGTCTCGGACCTGGACATCTACTACGGCAACTTCCGGGCGGTGGAGGGCGTCAACGTCTCCATCGAGCCGCGGAGCATCACCGCCCTGATCGGGCCGTCGGGTTGCGGGAAGTCGACCTTCCTGCGCTCGATCAACCGGATGCACGAGGTCATCCCGGGCGGGCGGGTCGAAGGCAAGATCGTCATGGACGGGCAGGACCTCTACGGCTCCGACGTCGACCCGGTCGACGTCCGCCGGCAGATCGGCATGGTCTTCCAGCGGCCCAACCCGTTCCCGACCATGTCGATCTACGAGAACGTCGCCGCCGGTATCCGGCTGAACAACAAGAGGATGAAGAAAAGCGACCTCGATGACCTGGTGGAACGCTCCCTCAGGGGCGCCAACCTGTGGAACGAGGTGAAGGACCGCCTCAACCGCCCGGGCGCCGGCCTCTCCGGGGGTCAGCAGCAGCGGCTGTGCATCGCCCGCGCGATCGCCGTGGAGCCCGACGTGCTGCTCATGGACGAACCGGCCTCCGCGCTGGACCCGATCTCCACGCTGGCGATCGAGGACCTGATGGCCGACCTCAAGGAGGAGTTCACCATCGTCATCGTCACCCACAACATGCAGCAGGCGGCGCGGGTGAGCGAGCAGACCGGCTTCTTCAACCTCAACGGGGTGGGCCAGCCCGGCCGGCTCATCGAGTTCAACCCGACCGAGAAGATCTTCAGCAACCCGGACCAGAAGGCCACCGAGGACTACATCTCGGGCCGCTTCGGCTGATCGCTGCTCGACGAGGGGCCGCCGCGGGAGTTGACGCGGCAGCCCCTCGTCGTGTGCACACATCGCCCTCTCGAGGCTGCGCGCGCCGCGATGCGTGCACATCCTGCGGCTCCTGGCCGCAGTGCCGCCCGACGAGCGGGGCCCCGGAGGGTCCCCGAGGAGCGGTGGCGGACGCGCTCAACGCAGCCGGGGGACGGCACCTGGCCGCGGTGTCGTCCGGTAGGACGACGATGTCGTCGCTCAGGAGCAGCTGGCGGGGGCGCTGGTCGTCACCGGCTCGGCGGACGGCGTGGCAGGCGCCGCGGGGACCGGCGTCTCGGGGGCCGCGACCGGCGGGATAACCACCGGGACGACGCTGGAGAAGCCCGGCCCGATGACGAGCTGGATGGTCCCGCCGGTCGCGTCGCTGGGTTGCAGCACCGCTCCGGGGACGGCGGCGGCGACCGTGCGCGCCTGCTCTTCGGCACCGGCGCCGAACCGGACGACGCTCTCGTTCACCACGCCGGGCTCGTTGCCGACCTGACCGATCCCGAAGCCCCGACCCCGCAGCTGGTCGGCCACGGTGGCGGCGAGCCCGCTGGTGGCGGTGCCGTTGAGCACGTCGACGGTGATCCCCGCCGGCGCTGCGGTCAGCGGCTGCTCCGCAGGCGTGGTCACGGGCTGCTCGGCGGCCGCCGGGGCGGGCGCGGCGGCCACGGCCGGGTCGGCGGCCTCCGGGACCACCAGCTCGGCCGGTAGCCGCCCCTCCTGGATCACCCCGTCGAACAGGGAGCGGGTGGCGGCGGCGTCGAGCACGACGTGCGCCCGGTCGCTGCCGGCCGGCACGTAGCCCACCTGGGCGACCGGCAGGCCGCTGCGCTGCACGGCGTTGCCGGAGAGGTCGCCGAGCGTGCCGGCGAGGGTGCGCAGGTCGCCGAGGGTGGTGGCCTCGTCGACGGTGAGGGCGTCGGAGGCCCGGGTCAGGAACCGCGTGAGGGTGGCCGGGTCACCGAGCGTCCCGGTCGACATCGCCGTCCGCAGGGTGGAGGTGAGGACCAGCTGCGCGCGCTCGGCGACCGCGTCACCGGTGACGTCGGCGCCGCCGTCGCCCGGGGCCAGGTAGCCGGTGGCGCGCTCCCCGGACAGCTCGCTGGCGCCGGACGGGAGCGGCTCGGCCGAGGCGGCGACCGCCGGGGTCGCCGCGGGCAGGCAGACGGCGATACCGCCGAGGGCGTCGACCATGCCGGGGAGCCGGGCCAGGTCCACGCCCAGGTAGTGGTCGACGCGCAGTCCGGACAGCTGCTGCACCGCGCGCACCGTGCACGACGGGCCGCCGTCCAGCAGCGAGTCGGCGAAGGACTCGGTCACGGCCTCGCGGACCTGACCGTCGGGGCGGATGCAGGCGGGGGTGTCGACGAGCGCGGTCGGCGGGATGCTGACCAGGACGGCCCGGTCCTCGTCGGGGGTGACGTGCGCCAGGAGGGTGGCCACCGACGCCGGGCCGTCCTCGCCCGGCAGCCCCGTGCCGACGACCAGGTAGGTGGCCGCCCCCTCCTGCAGGCCGGGGGCGAGCACCTCCACGCCGTCAGGCGTCAGCGCCTCGACCCGCTCGATGCGCTGGTCGACGTAGAAGTACAGGCCCAGGTGGTAGGCGAGGACGACGCCGACGAGGACGCCCAGCGCAGTCGCGGCCCGGATCATCCGCCGGCGGCCGGGGCTCCGCGCGGCGCGGCGGGCGGCCCGCCGCT
>JALYNA010000435.1 GCA_030773455.1 Actinomycetota bacterium | reverse complement strand
GGGTGCGCCACCGCGCGCGGCGGGCGCACCGGATCGCAGGGGCGCACGGCCCACCCCGGGCGAGGGGGTGTCGTCGTCGGGCTGGGCGTCGCTGCGGATGTCGATCCGGCAGCCGGTGAGCCGGGCGGCCAGCCGGGCGTTCTGCCCCTCCTTGCCGATCGCCAGCGACAGCTGGAAGTCGGGCACGACCACCCGGACCGCCTTGGCCTGGCGGTCCACCAGCCGGGCGCTGGTGACCCGTGCCGGGCTCAGCGCCGAGGCCACGAACGTCGCCGGGTCCTCGGACCAGTCGACGATGTCGATCTTCTCGCCGTGCAGCTCGCTCATGACGTTGCGCACCCGCTGCCCCATCGGCCCGATGCATGCGCCCTTGGCGTTGAGCCCGGGCACCGCGGTGCGGACGGCGATCTTCGAGCGGTGCCCCGCCTCGCGCGCAACGGCGACGATCTCCACGCTGCCGTCGGCAATCTCGGGGACCTCGAGGGCGAACAGCTTGCGGACCAGGTTCGGGTGGGTGCGCGAGACGGTGACCTGGGGCCCGCGGAAGGTGCGGGTGACCGAAACGACGTAGGCCCTCAGCCGGCTGCCGTGCGGATAGCTCTCCCCCGGCACCTGTTCGGCGGCGGGGAGCACGGCCTCGACCTTGCCGATGTCGACGAGCACCGTGCCACTGGCGTTGCGCCGCTGGTCGGCCTGCACGACACCGCTGACGATGTCGCCCTCCTTGCCGGCGTACTCGCCGAAGGTCTGCTCGTGCTCGGCGTCGCGCAGCCGCTGGACGATGACCTGCTTGGCCGTGCTGGCCGCAATCCGGCCGAAGTCTGAGGGGGTGTCGTCCCACTCGCGGACGACCTCGCCGTCGGGCCCGAGCTCCTGGGCCAGCACCGCGACCTCGCCGGTCTTGCGGTCGACGTGCACCCGCACGTGCCGGCTGGCCCCGTCGGCGTGCCGGTAGGCGGTCACCAGGGCGGTCTCGATGGCCTCGATGACGGTGTCGGCCGGGATGCCCTTCTCCCGCTCGACCGCCTTGAGGGCGGTCACGTCGATGTTCACTGTCCTCCTCCGTCGTCGTCCGCGGGATGCACCTGCTCGTCGGCCTCGTCGGTCTCCCCGCCGGCCAGGTCCTCGCCCGCCCCACCACGGCCGAACTCCACCTGCACCCGCCCGGCGCCCAACTCCTGCCACGGCACCTGCCGCCGGGTGGGCGGCCGCTTCTTCGCGCCGGGCTTGCCCGTGGCCTCCACCGCGAGGGTCACCCCGTCGCCGTCGACCTCGAGGACGCGGGCGGTCAGCTGCTCGGCCGAGCCCGAGGGGCCCACGCCAACGGTAACCAGCCGCCCGGTGTTGCGCCGCCAGTGCCGCGGCTCGGTGAGCGGCCGGTCGACCCCGGGGCTGGTGACCTCCAGCACGTAGGGCGCGCTGCCGAACTCGCCGTCGAGCTCGTCGAGAGCGGCGGACACCGCGCGGCTGATCTCCGCGACGTCGTCGAGGGTCACGCCGGCGTCCCGGTCGACGACGACCCGGACGACGCTGCGCCGGCCGGCGGGGGTGACGACCAGCTCCTCCAGGTCGTACCCGGCGGCCTCGACGACCGGCGCGACCAGCCCGGCCACGCGGGTGGCGACGGGGTCGGTACGGGGGGCGGCGGACACGGCTCCCTCCCTCTCCTGGCTCGGTCGGCGGCACGCGCTCCGGTGGTCCGGCGCCCCGCGTCGCGGCCCGTCGGAGGACGCCGGACACGCCGTCGGCCCGGTACCGGGCGGAGGGTCAGGCTACGCTCCCCGCCCGCCCCGAGACCGGGCGGCCGGGCCGGACCCGCCGCCGTGTGCTCCCGACCGGGCGCCCGCGGGGCTGAGAGGATGGAGGTGATGGTCGCCGTCCCCGCCCTCGCGCCCGCGGGCCTGTCCCGTCGTGCCCTGCTGGCGGCCTCGGCCGGGCTCGCACTGCTCGCCGCCGGCTGCACTGCGGGCTCCACGGGCGCTGCGCCGGTGAGCACCGAGGAGGCCGAGCGGCTGGCCGGGCAGGTCGCCGTCCAGGAGGCCGTGGTGGCCGCCTACGCCGCGGCGAGGACCGCCGACCCCACGCTCGCGCTGAGCGACCTGGCCGCGCAGGCCGCCGAGCAGCTCGACCGGCTGCGCGCCGCCGCGCCGTCCTCGACCTCGTCCCCGGCCGCGCCTTCCTCCGCGCCTCCTGCCGCCCCGGCCGGCGGGGACGTGCGCACCTGGCTGCACGGCCAGGTGGCCACCGCGGCGAGCGCCCATGCGCAGGCCTGCGCCCAGCAGACGGGAGCGCGGGCGGCGTTGCTCGGATCCATCGCCGCGGGGCTGCGCGGGCACGAGGCGGCACTGGCGTGAGGGGAGCGCACGGACGTGGCTGACGACGGCGTCCCGGACGCGGGGACCGAGACCGCGGCGCTGCGCGAGGTGGTGGCCGCAGAGCACGCCGCCGTGTGGGGGTACGGCTCGGTGGGCGCGGCGCTGCCGGAGGGCGGCCGGGAGCCGGCGGTGACCGCCGAGGTCGCCCACCGGGACGTGCGCGACCGGCTGGTGGCGCTGCTGGAGTTGCGCGGCGCCGATCCGGTCCCCCGCCAGGCGGCCTACGCCCTCCCCTTCCCCGTCCTGTCGGCCGTGGACGCCGCGGCGCTGGCCGTCGTCCTCGAGGAGGGGGTGTCCGCGGCCTGGGTTCGGCTGCTCGACCGGTCCGTGGAGCCCGCCGTGCGGGAGCTCGCGGTCGGTCAGCTGGGCGCCGCTGAGGTCCGCGCCGTCGGGTGGCGCACCGCCGCCGGCCGGATCCCGCTCACCAGCGCCTTCCCGGGTCTGCCGGAGGGCTGATAGGGGCGTGCCGTGACCCCCGGGCCCCGGCTCCCGGTCGCGGGCGTCGCCGCGCCGGTGTTGTTCGTGCCCTCCTCTCCGCAGGGGCTACCCGCGGCCGCGACTGGGATGAGCTACGCCGGGGGGAGGCCGCCGAGGAAGGCGTCGGTGACGTCGACGGCCACGCTGCTGGACTGACTGGTCTCGACCAGGACGGCGAAGGCCAGGTCGCCCTGCGGCCCGCCCCGCTGGAAGCCCATGAACCAGCCGTGAGCGTCCGGCGGGGTGTTGCTGCCGAACTCGGCGGTGCCGGTCTTGCCGTAGACCTCCCCGCGGTCGGCCAGTCCACTCGCCGTCCCGGAGAGGACGACCTCGCGCATCATCGGCCGCAGCGCCTCGAGCACCGCGGCGTCCGGGCCGGTCGGCGCCGGACCGGCCGGCTCGGCACCGATCACCTCGACCGGCACCACCGGGGTCCCGCCGGCCACGCCCGCGGCCACGAGGACCAGCTGAGCGGGGCTCATGAGCACCTGGCCCTGGCCGATGGCGTTGGCCGCCTTCGTCGTCCCGGTGCTGTCGGCCGGCACCTCGCCGCTGAACACGTCGACCGGCAGCTGCCAGTCGGTGCCGACGCCGTAGGAGGCGGCCACGGCGGCCAGCGCGTCGTCGGGCAGCTGCAGCCCCTGCTCCATGAAGGTCGTGTTGCACGACTGGGCGAAGGCCTCGGTGAAGGGAACGGTGCCCAGGTCGAACTGGTCGGCGTTCTCGAACTCGCGGCCGTCGACGACCAACGTGCCGGGGCAGGCGACCGGCGTCTGCGGGCTGAGCGTGCCGCCGGCCAGCAGCGCGGTGGCGGTGATCGTCTTCATGCTCGAGCCGGGCGGGTACTGGCCGGTGAAGGCGTTGCCGGCCGCGGCGGCCTCGTTGGAGGACACCGCGACGATCTCCCCGGTGCCGGGCCGGGCGACGACCAGGTGGGTCGGCAGCTGCTGGGTGGCGACGGCGGCGTCCGCGGCGGTCTGCACCGCGCGTACCAGCGGCGTCTGCACCGGCTCCCCGGGCACCGGCTGCACCGCGTCGATCTCCCGGCCGGCGTCCCCGGTGGTCGCGTCGGCGCTCACCACGCGCACGGTGAAGCCCGGGACGCCGGTCAGCTGCTCCTGGAGGGCGCGCTGCAGCCCGGAGAGGCCCAGCTCGTCGCCGGCGGCGTACGCCGGCGCACCGTCATCGGCGGTCTCCTCGAGCACGTCCGCCGTCGCGGGGCCGACGCGGCCCAGCAGGGCGGAGGCGAAGCGGGCGCTGGGCGCCAGCAGGCGGGTGCTGGTGGGGAACACGGCGCCGGGCAGGTCGAAGACCTGCTCGCGGATGGCCTCGAAGTCCGGACGGCGCAGCGTGATCACCGGCACGAATTGGCCGGCCGGCGCGGCCTGGACGTCGGCGACGATCTCCTCGGCGGCGATCCCGGTGGCTGCCGACAGCCCGTCGGCCAGCGCCGGCAGGTCGGTGACCTGACCGGGGTCGACGCCGACGTTGACGACCTCGGTGGGGGTGAACAGCGGCTGACCGACCGCGTCGGTGATCGGCGCGCGCTCGGGCAGCTCGCGCTTGACCAGCAGGCGCTGGCCCACCCCCAGCTCCGGGTGCACCAGCGCGGGCTCGGCGACGACGTCCCAGCCCTCCTCGGCCTCCTGCAGCCGCAGGGTCGCCGGATAGCTCCAGCCGGGGGCGGCCGCGAGGTCCCAGGTGGCGGTCCAGCCGACGGTGGCGGTGCCGTCGTCCACGGCGACCTGGCCGATCTGGGCGGCCAGCACGGCCCCGGGCAGGTCGGCCGCGGTCTGCTCGAGCAGCGCGGTCGCCGCACCGGAGTCCGTGGTCGCGCCGGCGGCGGCCGCGGTGTCCCCGGCGGCCCAGTCGGCCAGGAACACCTCCGCAGCGGCCCGCACGTCGTCCTCGGCGTTGCCCGAGCACGCCGCGAGCACCGGCACGGCGAGCAGCGTGAGCGTGGATGCCAGGATCGTTCCTCGACGTGTGCGCACGGCCAGACAGCGTTCCAGATGCGAGGCGCGCGGTCCGTGGCGACGGGCCGCGGTCCGGGAACCCGGATCCCGACGATCATGGAGGTACGGAGCCGACACGCCGGCCCCTGCAGGGTCCCGCCGCGAGCTTGCGAGCGGTGCGGGGCAGGGAATCCGCTTTCAGAACAGGACGCTGGCGAACCGCCCGACCTCGGCGAACCCGACCCGGGCGTAGGCGGCGCGGGCCGGGCCGTTGAAGTCGTTGACGTAGAGGCTGACCACCGGCGCGATCGCGGTGCGGGCGTACTCGACGACGGCCGCGGTGCCGGCCGTGCCGATACCCCGGCCGCGGTGGGCGGGGGCGACCCAGACGCCCTGCACCTGGCACACGCCGCGGGACACCGCGCCGATCTCGGCCTTGAACAGCACTTCGCCGGCCTCGATCCACGCCAGTGACTGCCCGGCGCGGACCAGGTCGGCCACCCGGGCCCGGTAGCCGACGCCGCCGTCCACCCGCAGCGGGCTGACCCCGACCTCCTCGGTGAACATCGCCACCGCCGCCGGCAGCAGGACGTCGAGCTCGGCGAGGCGCACGGGGCGCACCCGCGGCTCGGGGGCGACCGCGGGCGGGCCCTCGATGGCCAGCAGCGGCTGCCGCGGTCGGTGGTCGCGGGCCGGGCCCCAGGCCGGCGCCAGCAGCTCCCACAGCGGGTTCACCGACGCGGCCGGGCCCACGATGGTCGAGCAGCGCCGGCCGGCGCGTCGGGCGCGGTCGGCGAAGGCGGCGGCCGCCACCCGCTCGGCTCCCGGCAGGGCGAAGGGGATCAGGTTGGCCCCGGCGAGGCAGACCGCGTCCAGCAAGCGTCCGCTGCCCAGCCCCCACAGCGGCGCGCCGAGGGCCGTGGCGGCGGTGCCGGCGGCCTCCACCCGCCCGGCGATGACGCATGCGGCCACCGGGTCGCTGGCGAGCAGGGCCCGGACGGCAGGCTCGTCGGTCTCGTCGAGGACCCGTGCCGTCGGCGTGCGCAGCACCGGACCGGTCAGCCGACGGTGACGACGGGCGGGCCGGACGGGACGCCGTCGTCGACCTGCTCGCCGGCGAGCCGCAGAGCCTCCTCGATGAGGGTCTCCACGATCTGCGACTCGGGCACGGTCTTGACGACCTCGCCCTTGACGAAGATCTGCCCCTTGCCGTTGCCCGACGCCACGCCCAGGTCGGCCTCGCGGGCCTCGCCCGGACCGTTGACGACGCAGCCCATGACCGCGACCCGCAGCGGGACCTCCAGGCCCTGCAGCCCGGCGGTCACCTCGTCGGCCAGCGTGTAGACGTCAACCTGCGCACGCCCGCAGGAGGGGCAGCTGACGATCTCCAGCCCGCGCTGGCGCAGGTTCAGCGACTCGAGGATCTGGTTGCCGACCTTGACCTCCTCGGCCGGCGGGGCCGAGAGGGAGACGCGGATCGTGTCGCCGATGCCCTGGCTGAGCAACGCGCCGAAGGCGACGGCGGACTTGATCGTGCCCTGGAACGCCGGCCCGGCCTCGGTGACGCCCAGGTGCAGCGGGTAGTCGCACTGCGCTGCCAGCAACTCGTAGGCCCGCACCATGACCACCGGGTCGTTGTGCTTGACCGAGATCTTGAGGTCGCGGAAGTCGTGCTCCTCGAACAGCGAGCACTCCCACAGCGCCGACTCGACCAGCGCCTCGGGCGTGGCCTTGCCGTACTTGGCCAGCAGCCGCTTGTCCAGCGAGCCGGCGTTGACGCCGATCCGGATCGGGGTGCCGGCGTCCTTGGCCGCCTTGGCGATCTCGCCGACCTTGTCGTCGAACTTCTTGATGTTGCCCGGGTTGACGCGGACGGCGGCGCAGCCGGCATCGATCGCGGCGAACACGTAGCGCGGCTGGAAGTGGATGTCGGCGATGACCGGGATCTGCGACTTCTTCGCGATGATCGGCAGCGCCTCGGCGTCGTCGGTGTCCGGCACGGCGACCCGCACGATCTGGCAGCCGGAGGCGGTGAGCTCGGCGATCTGCTGCAGCGTGGCGTTGATGTCGGCGGTCTTGGTCGTCGTCATCGACTGCACGCTGACCGGGAAGTCGCTGCCCACGCCGACGCCGCCCACGTCCAGCTGCCGGGTCTTGCGGCGGGGGGCGAGGACGGGCGGGGCCGCTGCGGAGCCGACAGTGGGCATGCCGAGACTGACGGAGGTCGCCATGGCGCCCAGTATCCCCGCTCGCGCAGTCCGGTGCCGTCACCGTGGAAGTGACCTGCCCGTCGGCTGCGGTGCCCCGGGCCGAACCGTCGCCGTCCCCGGACACGACAGGCAGATGTGACCGTTCGGGAGGGAGCTGTGGAGGCGACGGCGCCGATGCTGCCGGTGGCGCGGTGGACACGTGCAGCGGCCGTCGTCGCGCCGCTGCTGGCGATGGTCCTCGGTGCCGCCATGGCGGTGCAGTGGGAACTCGGTGGCGACGGCGACCTCAGCCACGGTGCGCCGGGTATGGCGACCATCGGGGGGTGGATGGCCGAGCACCTGCCCCTGATGCGGGCCGGGGAGCCGGTGTGGGCGTGGCGCGGGCCGTTCTTCGTGTCCCTGCTCCTGGCCGTTCCCTTCGCGTGGAAGGTGACCGGACGGGTCCACTCCCGCGCTGCCCGCTGGTGCACCCGCCTCGGCTTGCTCGCGGCCACCGGCGCTGTGGCGCTGTGGCGCTGGAGTACAACACGCCCGGCTACGGCTGGCTGTTCGACCTGGCCGCCCTGCTCGTCACCATCGGCGGAACGGTGGCCTGCGGCATCAGCGGTCTGCGCCGGCGCACACTGCCGGCCAGGTCCGCGTGGGCCCTCGTCAGTGCACTCCCGCTCACGCCGATAGCCGGGTTCCTGACCTTCTGGGACCTGCCACCGGGCCTCGCCATGGGGGTTCTGCTGGCGCACGCGGCGGCGGCCGCGATGGCGGGCCACGGACCGGACGCATGAGGATGGCCGGTGGCGGCGTCCCGATCGCAGGGCGCCGACCGGGAGCGCCCGTCAGCCGCGCAGGCGGATGGGGTTGACCAGGTCGGCGATGAGCAGCAGCAGCGACAGCCCGACGAACAGGCCGGCCACCGCGTAGGCCACCGGCATCAGCCGGGCGATGTCGAACGGGCCGGGGTCGGGCCGGCCGCGCAGCCGGGCGACGACCGAGCGCGCCTTCTCGTACAGCGCGCCGGCCACGTGCCCGCCGTCGAGCGGGTACATCGGCAGCAGGTTGAACAGGAACAGCACCAGGTTGATGCTGGCCAGCAGCTGCAGGAAGGTACTGACCTTCTGCGCGCCGGTGAGCTCGGGGATGGCGAAGACCTCGCCGGAGATGCGGCCGACGCCGATGACCCCGATCGGGCCGTTGGGGTCCCGCTCCTCCCCCAGGAACGCGGCCCGGAACAGCTGCGGGATGCGCTCGGGGATCTCGACCAGGCGCTCGACGGCGCCGGCCAGCACCGTGCCGAAGTAGCCGGGCAGGTCCGCGAGGTCCTGCCGGGCCAGCTGGCCGCCGGGCGAGACGCCGAGGTACCCGGCGGTCGTCGTCCCCTCGGTGGGGTCGGTCGGGTCGGCGTAGACGGTGTTCGCGATCGGCGTCACGGTGAGCGCCCGCCGCGCGCCGTCCCGCTCGACGGTGAGCTCCAGCGGCCGGCCGGGGCTGGTGCGGATCGCCTCCTGCGCCGTCGTCCAGCTGTCGTACGCGGTGGGGTCCAGCGGCCGGCCGGCGATGGCGACGATCGTGTCGCCGGGCCGCAGCCCGGCGGCCGCCGCGGGGCTCTGCTGGGGCAGCGCGCAGCCCGGCGTCCCCTGCTCGCAGGTCCGTCCCGCCGGGTCGACCAGCACCGCGCAGGGGTCGGTCCCGGGCGCGGCCTGGGTCGCCGCGGTGGCGGGCAGCACGCAGGCCGGGACGGCGCGCACCGTCGTGGTCAGCACGCCGGTGCCGACGACGGTCAGCAGCACAGTGAAGAGCAGCACCGCCAGCACCAGGTTGTGGACGGGGCCGGCGGACATCACGATGACCCGCTGCCACCAGGGCTTGGCCCAGAAGACCCGGCCCTCGTCACCGGGGCGGACGTCATCCTGCGCCTGGCCGCGCACCTCGGCGATGAACGAGCGCATGCGGGTGGCCCGCGCGCTCTCGTGCTCCTCGGCCGGCGGGATCATCCCGACGATGCGGATGTAGCCGCCGAGCGGGACGGCCTTGATGCCGTACTCGGTCTCCCCGCGGGTGCGGGAGAACAGCGTCGGGCCGAAGCCGACCATGAACTGCGGCACGCGCATGCCGAACTTCCGGGCCCAGAAAAAGTGCCCGTACTCGTGGAAGGCGATCGAGGCGAGCAGCCCGGCCGCGAAGGCGACGATGCCGAGGACGGTCAGCAGCAACCCGCTCAGCTCAGCCTCCGGCAATCACCCTCCCGGCGTGCTGCCGGGCCCACCCCTCCGCCGCCAGGACGTCCTCGACGCAGGTGGGGACGCCGAGGTCCGGCGCGTCGTCGAGGGTACGCGCGACGAGGTCCACGATGCCCCGGAACGGCAGCCGACCCGCCAGGAAGGCCGCGACCGCCTCCTCGTTGGCCGCGTTGTAGATCGCGGGGAGCACTCCACCGGCCTCGCCCGCCCGCCGGGCCAGGCGGATCGCGGGGAAGGTGTCGTGGTCCAGGGGGAGGAACTCCCACGTGCTCGCCGTCGACCAGTCCAGGGCCGGCTGCACGTGCGGCAGGCGCTCGGGCCAGGCCAGGGCCAGCGCGATCGGCAGCCGCATGTCCGGCGGGCTGGCCTGGGCGATGGTCGCGCCGTCCGCGAAGGTCACCATCGAGTGCACGATCGACTGCGGGTGGACGACGACGTCGATGTCGGCGAGGGGGACGTCGAAGAGCAGGTGGGCCTCGATGAGCTCCAGGCCTTTGTTGACCAGGGTGGCGGAGTTGACCGTCACGACCGGCCCCATGTCCCAGGTCGGGTGCGCGAGCGCGTCGGCGACCGTGACGTCGGCCAGCTCGGCGGCGCTGCGGCCGCGGAACGGACCGCCGCTGGCGGTGAGCACCAGCCGGGCCACCTCGCCGGGGGCGCCCCCGCGCAGGCACTGGGCCAGCGCGGAATGCTCGGAGTCGACCGGCACCAGCTGCCCGCGGCCCGCCGCCGCGGTGACCAGCTCCCCGCCGGCCACCAGGGACTCCTTGTTGGCCAGCGCGACGGTGCGGCCGGCCCGCAGCGCCGCCAGCGTGGGCCGCAGCCCGATCGAGCCGGTGATGCCGTTGAGGACGACGTCGGCAGGGCGGGCGGCGAGCTCCTCGGCCGCCCGCGGACCGGCGAGGATCTCCGGCAGCGCGTACTCCCCCCGGGACCACCCGCGCTTGGACGCGGCGGCGTAGAAGGCCAGCTGGAGGTCCTGGGCGGCGGTCGCCCGGGCGACGGCCACGGTACGGACGCCGAGGGAGAGCGCCTGCTCGGCCAGCCGGGCGACGTCCCCGCCGCCGGCGGCCAGGCCGGTGACGCGCAGCCGGTCGGGGTTCTGCCCGGCCACGGCGAGCGCCTGCCGGCCGATCGACCCGGTGGAGCCCAGCACCGTCACCTCGCGCAGGTCGCTCACGGTGCCCCCCGTCCGCTCGCGCGGCCCGCTCCCTGTCGGCCCGGACGCTGCCTGCGCCGCCCGCCCGCCTGTCCGCTCATGCGGGCATCCTCCCCGACCATGACCCGCCGCCCTCCCTCGGCGGGTGGCGCGGATCGGGGGCTGGCAGGATGGCGGTGTGAGTGAGCAGACCCACCGCCAGCGGATCTCCGTGGACCACCCCGGGACCGAGCGGGTCAACCAGCCCAACCGCGAGGAGGGCGTCGTCCGGGCCGGTGCGCACCCGGTCGAGCACGAGCGCCCGGAGGAGTGGGGCTGGCACGGCGAGACCGGCAGGTGGGGTCGCATCGGCGGCTGGATCACCGTGCTGGTGATGCTGACCTACCTCATCGGCAACCACGAGGGCCGCATCGAGGACATCTGGGTCGTGAGCATCGCCGCGCTGATGGCGCTGATCCTGCTGATGGACTGGCGGCGCCGCCGGAACGCCTGGCGCGCCAAGTAGCAGTCCCCGGTAGCCGCCCTGCCCGGGCTGTGCGCCGAGTACGCCAGCTCACCTCTCGGCCGCTGGTTCGCCACGCTGTTCACCGAGCGCACCCGACCGCCGACCTCGACACCATCGTGGCGATGTTCGAGGCCCTCGGGATGCCCGACTCCGACTGGCTGCAGGCGGACCTGCGCGCCCCGGTGCTCGTCGTCAAGGGCGCCGTGGACGGCGACCTCGCACCGGCGCACGTGCTGCACGACCGCCTACCCGACGCCGAGCTCGTGGTCCTCGAAGGCGCCGGCCACGCCTGCCGCATGGAGCAGCCCTGGGAGTTCGACCGGCAGGTGATCCGCTTCCTCCGCTCCCATGGCCACACGCACCTGCCGACGCCGACCTGAGCTCAGCTGTCCTCGGGGGCCGCGCCCAGCGGCACGACGTCCTCCCCCACGGCCTTGCCGACGACCTGGGCAAGGGACGGGGCCGGCACCGCCACGCTGGGGACGCCGTCCACCCGGTCGGCCGCGGCCAGCTGGCCGCAGGCGCCGTCGATGTCCTGCCCGCGGGTGTCGCGGACCGTCGTCGGCACGCCGTGGGCGCGCAGCCGGGCGACGAACTCCCGCTGCGCGGGCAGCGGGCTGGCGTCCCACGGGCTGCCCGGCGTCGGGTTCAGCGGGATGAGGTTGACGTGCGCCCGCCGGCCCGCGAGCAGCCGGCCGAGCTGGTCGGCGCGCCCGGGTGAGTCATTGACGTCGCGGATCAGGGCGTACTCCACCGAGTACCGGCGGCCGGTGCGCTCGGCGTAGGCGTCGGCGGCGGCGACCACCTCGGCGACCTTCCAGCGCGTGTTGACCGGCACCAGGGTGTCGCGGAGCTCGTCGTCGGGCGCGTGCAGGCTGACCGCGAGGGTGACCGACAGGCCCTCCTCCGTGAGCCGCCGGATGGCCGGGACGACGCCGACCGTGGACACGGTCACCGAGCGCTGGGACAGCCCCAGCCCGTGCGGCGCCGGCGTCACGAGCGCGTCGAGGGTCCTGCGGACCCGCGCGTAGTTGGCCAGCGGCTCACCCATGCCCATGAAGACGACGTTGGACAGCCGCCCGGGCCCGCCGGGGACCTCGCCGTTCGCCATCGCCGCGGCGGCGGCGACCGCCTGGCCGATGATCTCTGCGGCCGAGAGGTTGCGGGTCAGCCCGTTCTGGCCGGTGGCGCAGAAGGGGCAGGCCATGCCGCAGCCGGCCTGACTGGAGATGCAGACGGTGGCCCGGTCCGGGTAGCGCATGAGCACGCTCTCGACCAGCGCGCCGTCGTGCAGCCGCCACAGCGTCTTGCGGGTCCGGCCGCCGTCGGCGCTCAAGGTCCGCACCGGCGTGAGCAGCCCGGGCAGCAGGGCGCCGGTGAGCTCCGCGCGCACCGCGGCCGACAGGTCGGTCATCTGCGCCGGGGCGGTGACACCCCGGTAGAAGTGCCGGGCGAGCTGGTCGGCGCGGAAGGCCGGCTGGCCCAGCTCGGCGACCGCGGCGCGGGCCTCCTCGCGGGTGAGGTCGGCGAGGTGGCGCGGCGGCTTGCCCCGGCGAGGGGCATCGAAGACCAGGGGGAGGGCAGTCATGGTGTTCCCCATGGTCCCACTAGCCTGCGCCGGGTGACCGAGGCGGAGAGCGAACTCACCCCGCTCGAGACCGTCGGGGTGGGCCCGTGGGAGGGGCCGTGGCCCGAGGACCCCCGGTACGACCCCGCGCTGCTCGCGGCCGGCGACCGGCGCAACGTCGTCGACCGGTACCGGTACTGGACCGTCGAGGCGGTCGTCGCCGACCTCGACACCCGCCGGCACCCCTTCCACGTGGCCATCGAGAACTGGCGGCACGACCTCAACATCGGCACGGTCGTGCGGACGGCGAACGCCTTCCTGGCCACCGAGGTGCACATCGTCGGACGGCGGCGCTGGAACCGCCGGGGTGCGATAGCACCCGCCGATTTCGATACAATGACCCGCGTGACGAGTGTCCGCGCCATCCGTGCAGGTGACAGCCTCGTGGCCCCGGCCACGGTCCGTGCGGGGGTCTACGCCCGGCTGTCGAAGGACCCGGACGGCAAGAAGACCAACATCGAGGGACAGGTCCGGCGCTGCCACGAGCTGGCCGCCGACCGGGGCTGGACGGTCGCCGAAATCTACATCGACCGAGACAAGACCGCTGCCGGGCGCGACCCGTTCCGGCCGGACTACGAGCGGCTGATCTCCGACCTGCGCTCGGGCCGGATCAACGCCGTCGTGGCGCTGGACCAGGACCGACTCGTGCGCGAGCCGTACGAGCTGGAACTGCTGCTGCGGGTGTTCGAGGACGTCGGCGCACGGCACCTGCTGACCTCCGATGGGGAGGTCACCGCCGAGGGTGTGCTGCACGCCCGCATCCGGGCCAGCATCTCTGCAGAGGAGATCCGGAAGATGCGCGAGCGGCAGAAGCGGAGGCAGGAGGACATCGCCTTGGAGGGCAGGTGGGGCGGCGGGTTCCGCCCGTTCGGCTACTCCGTCGTGCACCGGCCGGGTGACCCGGTGGCGTCGAAGACCGGTCACGTGCTGATGATCAACGAGGCCGAGGCTGCGCTGCTCCACGACGCGGCACACCGCATCGCGTCCGGGGAGTCGGCCGAGGGCATCGCGCAGGAGTGGAACGCCGCCGGAATCGTGACCGTGACCGGCAAGCGCTGGCGGGGCAAAAGCCTGCGCCGCATCCTCACGGCCGCGTCGATCACCGGCCTGCGGGAGCACCACGGGGAGATCGTGGCCGACGCCGCATGGCCGCCGATCCTGGACCGGGCCACCTGGGAGGCGGTCCGCACGGCGCTGGCCGCCCGCCCGGAGGCGAAGGTCGGCCGCCCGCCACGGGAGTACCTGCTGACCGGCGGGCTGGCCGTCTGCGGGCTGTGCGGAGCGCCCCTGCGCGCCCGTCCCCGGGCGGACAAGGTCAGGAGCTACACCTGCGTGGCCGAGGAGCGCGCGGACGGCTCACGGCCCTGCGGCGGGGTCCGGTGCGTGGCCGAGCCACTGGAGGAACTGATCTTCGAGGCGGTGCTGGCCGCACTGGACGCAGGCGCACTGGACGCGGTCCTGCGCTCGGACCTCGATGAGGAGGCAGACGCCCGCCGGAACGAGCTGCTGGCGGTCCTGGCCGAGGCGGAGGGCAAGCTGGCGCTGGCCGAGGAGCGGTACTTGGAGGGCGAGGTCTCCAAGGCTGCATACCTGCGGGTGCGCGATCGGCACACCGGGGTCGCGGAGAATGCCCGGCGCGAGCTGGCCGCGATCGAGAGGACCTGGTTGACAGAGGACACCCCTCGCTCAGTGGATGAGCTGCGCCAGTGGTGGCCGGAGGCGACTCTGCTTCAGAAGCGCGCTTTCCTGAAGCTTTTCATCGAGAAGGTACGCGTATTGCCCGCTCTGCACCGGGGAGCGCGTTTCTCGAAGGAACGCGCGGAGATTCACTGGATGCGATAACGACTCAGTAACACCATCGAATTATCCGGGCTCCGGCAGGAGAAATTCTGCCGGAGCCCTGCTATATTTGCCTCAGGAACAGGAAAGACGGCGCGGAGCAGTAGCACCCGGCTCCGTGACCGGTCACCTGTTTCAGGGGTGCCCTTCGGAGGAGTTCCGAATGGGCCGGTACCACCAGCACGCACGCCTGACTCGCCAGCGTCAGCCAGTTCTCTTCCTGCTCCGCGAGCAGGGGCTGACCATCAAAGAGATCGCCAGGAAGCTCGGCGTCCCGTACCACGAAGCGCGCCGGACGCTGTACGGCGAGACCCGGCCGACCACCCACGTGCGGGCGGCGCTGGTCGAGATGACCGGCCGCAAGATCGAAGAGCTGTTCGATGAGGGCTCCCTACCGCCCAAGCGGGCCTCCGAGCGTTGCGACTGCGACGGCTGCGTCCTCAAGCGCGCCCGTCGCGCCGAGGCCGCCGGGGTGGTCCTGTGAGCGCCACCGAGCTGACCGCGTGGGTGGCCGCCAGCCGTAGGGCGCAGGGCCTGCCTGCCACAGTCTCCGACCCGGTGGCCCTGGCGCGGGCTGTGGCTGCGCTGCGGCCGGAGCGTGCCCGGTGAGCGCCACGGACGTGCGGGACCTGACCACCGTCTGGCGCGCCTGGGACGACCAACGGATCTTGCTCTACGTCACCCGTGCGCCCTACCCCGCGGTGGCCACCCCGGCCGACTGTGCGCCGTTCGTGGCCGCCTGGACCCGCGAGGACTGCGCCGACGAGACGACGGCATGGCTCCGGGCCCGCCGGGCGGTGGCGACCGAGGAACCGGTGTTCAACCTGATCCGCCCGGATGGGGGCTATTGGGACCACGCCGGTTCCTACATGGAGTACCGGCGGATTCGCGCCGCCCATAAGGAAAGGACCGGGGCCGCCTGAGGAAAGGGCTACAGACCCCAGAACGACCCCGGTCCCATTCGCGCACCCGCGCCGGTGAGCAGCCGACGCTATTCGCTCTCCCAGCCAAAGGAGTACCCCGATGATAGTCGAATACGCCTCACCGGCGCGCTCTACCGACGTTCTCGACCAGACGCTGCCTCTACCGAACGAACGTGGTCTGTGGCCCGCCGCACGCTGGTATGCCGCGCTGGGGTTCCGCGTGCTGCCGGGAGCGGTGGGCGGAAAGCTGCCCCACCCCATGCTCGGCAAGATCGGACCGATTGACGCGGCCGGATCTTCCGACCTGGACCAGATCGACGCGTGGTGGAGACCAGCGCCCTTCGCCAACATCCTCGTCCCGCAGGGCCCGCGCACCGGCACGTCCGCGGTGGACCTGGACTGGAAGCACGGCGGCAGTCCCCGAGAGTCGCTGGCCGATCGGTGTCGGGAGCTGGGTGTCACGCTGCCGCGCGGGCCGGTCTGTCGGACGCCGAACGGGGAGCACCGGTGGTATCTGATCCCTAAGGGCGTCCACACGCTGCGCCGGGTCCTCGGCTACGCCGCCGACGTCGACTTCCAGGCGGGTGGGTCCTACGTGGTGGCGGCACCGTCCCACCTGTGCCCGTCGGCCTGCCGCCTCCCCAGCGCGCGCCCCGGACCGGGTGACCCACCGCCGTCCCGCCACGAGGACCCCGACGCCGGGCCGTGGGTGGGCTACTTCTGGCAGCGGCCGGACACGCCGGAGCCGGTGGGCCTCCTGGCCCGCCTGCTGCCTCCTGCGCCGCTGACGGCGGAGCGGGCATGGTGGCCGACCGGCCGGGAGTTCCTGGCCGCTCTGGCGGGCGCTGAGCTGCCCCACGGGCTGATCGCCGACGCCGCGGTGCGCCGGGACCACCAGAGGCGGACGGGCCCCGACGGTCTGCGGACCGGTGTCGTGCCGGTGGCGGAGTGGATGGAGACCGGCATCCCGCGGCAGGAGCGCCACCAGGAGTGCCTGTGGCTGGCCGCCTGCTCATGCACCCGCCGGGGCCTGGACGCCGATGAGACGTTCACCGTCCTCCGCCGCATCGCCGACGTGACCCCGCTGAAGGACCCGAGCTGGTCCTGGGAGGACTGGCGGCTCCTGGACATGGCAGAGCGCGCCTACGCCGGGTCGGTCCGGCGCGAGGACGACCACTACCTGGCGCTGGGCCGCCGGGTCAGCGAGGGGTGGACCCGATGACGGAACCATCAGGCGACAACGTCGTGGCGCTACAGCAGCGCCTGCAGAACAGCAGCATCAGCAGTAGCGCGGCACCGTCGGCCGGCGGGAAGGGCGGCAAGGGCAAGGCCAGTCAGGCTACGGTCCTGGCCGGTATGGCGCTGGCGCGATACGACATCCGCGCTGACCCGACCGGCACCGTCTACGCACTGCCGAAGGACGGGCCGCACATCGCCCGGCCGCTACGGGGCGGGGGCGGCAGCAGCCTGCGGTCAGAGCTGTCCAAGCTGCACCGGCGACGGTGGGGCAACGTGCCGACGCAGAGCGCGCTCACCGACGCGATCACCAGCCTGGAGGGAGAGGCGGCCGACGCCGAGCCGGTCGAGATGCACCTGCGCGTCGCCGAGCACGACGGCGCGCTGTGGCTGGACCTCGCCGACGACAAGGGCCGCGCGGTCCGCATCGACGCCACCGGCTGGGAGGTGGTCGACCACCCGCCGGTCTGGTTCCGCCGGACCGCCGTCACGCAACCGCTGCCGATGCCCGAGCAGGGCGGGTCGTTCGACCCGCTGTGGGAGCTGGTCAACGTCGACCCCGACGGCCGGGTCCTGGTGCAGGCCGTCGAGGTGGCGACGCTCTTCCCGAACATCTCGCACCCGGTCACCTACCTGCTGGCCGAGCAGGGATCGGGCAAGACGACCGCCGGGCGGATGCTGGGCGGGCTGGCGGATCCGTCCTTCCCCGAGGTCCGCAAGCCGCCGAAGGACGACGACTCCTGGGTCACGGCGGCGGCCGGGTCGCACGTCGTGGTGATCGACAACCTCAGCCACATCGATACGTGGCTGAGCGACGCGCTGTGCCGCGCGGTGACCGGGGAGGGCGACGTCCGGCGGCAGCTGTACACCGACGGTGAGCTGCACGTGGTCGCGTTCCGCCGGTGCATCTGGCTGACCGGGATCGCGCTGTCGGGCGTGCGTGACGACCTCGCCGACCGGCTGGTGACGCTGAACCTGCGACGGATCACCAGCCAGCGCCGGACCGAGGCCGAGATCCTCGCCGGCTGGGAGATCGCGCATCCGGGCGTCCTCGGTGCGCTGCTGGACCTCACCGTCCGCGCGCTGGCCGCGCTGCCGACGGTGACGACCGACGACCTGCCCCGGATGGCCGATTTCACGCACATCCTGCGCGCGGTCGACGTCGTACAGGGCACCGACGGCGCGGCGCGCTACGCGGAGTCGGTGCAGCAGACGGCGGCCGACCTCGCCGAGGCCGATCCGGTGGCGGTAGCGCTGACCAAGGTGGTGCAGTCCCCGCTGCTGCGGATGACATCGGCCGAGGTGGCGGACGTCTTCGACCACTACTGGCTGCACAACGCGCCGTACCGGACCCCCGCGAGATGGCCGAACACGCCGCAGCGCCTGGCCAATGCGCTGACCCGCGTCATGCCGACGCTGACACGGCTGGGATGGAACATCACCAAGCACGAACGGGGCGGCAAGGAAAAGACGCTTCGGTGGTCGATCACCCCGCCCGGCAGTTACCCGCTGTGATGGCTGCCAGGCGGGCATCCGGCGGGCATTGCCCGCCTCAGGCGGGCATCCGGCGGGCATTGCCGGCGGTCAATGGCCGCCACTTCACACGCCCTGTACCTGCGACAACGCCCTTCCATAGGCGAGAGGCGGGCGAGGCGGGCGTATACAGCCCCTCTCTTCCCTTCATTTCGAAAAGAAGGCGGAGAGAGATGAGCAGACATAGAGAGGTAGGGGAGAAGTTGCCCGCTTTGCCCGCTTTGCCCGCCTGCTCTCGGTAGTGGTTACGCCGAGTGAACTTCTGACAGAACCGACAGAAGGTCAAGACCATGAGCAACCGACGACGCGGGGCGCGGAAGGCGACCCGATGACCGCCGTCGAGGACGGGGACGAGCCGGCCATCGTCGGCCGGGCCGCCGAGCGCTACCGGTGGCACCTGGAGGCCGCCCAGATGGCCTGTGACGGCGTCCTGGAGGAGGTCGCGGTGGAGCTTGCTCCACCACCACTCCGGCGCGCCTCGCAGCGACGCTGAAGCCGTCTGCGGCCGGGTGTTCACCACCTACCGGGGCCGTGGGCGTGCGTCATAAGCGTGCTGGCGGAGCTGAGCCTCTTGCTGGTGTTCCCGTGACCGATTTGCGCCGACCCGAGACGTGCGTCGTCTGCGGCCGGCAGGGCCCGGACGGCCTGCACGGGCTCGGTGCCAAGGTGGTCCTCCGTCTGCCCCTGATGACCACGTCCGAGACGCTGCGGGTCGTCGGTGCTACATCGGCCGGCGCGATGCGGCCGACGTTGTCGACTGGGAGTTCATTGTCTGTGAAGAAAATCGACCGCAGTGGTCCTCCGGGTCTATGCCAAGCGGTCGAGGGTGACGCGGTAGCCGAGGGCGTGGAGCTTCGCGATGAGGTGGTCGCGTTGGCGGTCGGGGTTGGCCCGGCGGGTGAAGTAGTCGCCGCCGAGGTCGGTGTAGTCGCGGTCGGTGGCC
>JALYNA010000434.1 GCA_030773455.1 Actinomycetota bacterium | reverse complement strand
CACCCGGTCACGCCACGCCCAAGCCCTCCGACAGGGTCCCCGCGGGAACGCGGCCAGGCCCACGGCTTGACGACGTTCCCGCGGGAACGTCATCAGCGCAGACCACCGCTTGGAATAGATCATCTAGGGTCGACACGTTGGTGCTGCGCACCCAGCGGGTAGGGCCGACGTCGACGACGACGGTGCGTCCCGGTGACGAGCATCCGGGCCGTGATCGACGCCAGGCCGGTCGCTGGAGCCAGGCACCGCCGTCCGCCCGGGTCCCACGAGGTAGCCGTAGATCCCCCGGGCGGGTCCTGTACGGCCGACCCGAGGGAGCACGACACACATGGGAACGCAAAGCACCGAGTCCGAGGCCCCGGCCGAGGCCGCCACCGACTCCCCCACCGGCGACCCGCGCCAGCCGCAGCCCACCCTGCCCGAGGACTTCGGCGAGCTCGACCGCCGTGCCATCGACACCGCGCGCGTGCTGGCGATGGACGCCGTCCAGAAGGTGGGCAACGGCCACCCGGGGACGGCGATGAGCATGGCCCCGACCGCCTACCTGCTGTTCCACAAGTGGCTCCGGCACGACCCCAGCGACCCGAACTGGGTGGCCCGCGACCGCTTCGTCCTGTCGATGGGCCACTCGAGCCTGACCCTCTACGTCCAGCTCTACCTCTCCGGCTACGGCCTGGAGCTGGAGGACCTGCAGGCGCTGCGCACCTGGGGCTCCAAGACCCCCGGCCACCCGGAGGTCAACCACACCCCCGGCGTGGAGACGACGACCGGGCCGCTGGGCCAGGGCGTCGGCAACGCCGTCGGGATGGCGATAGCCGCCCGCCGCGAGCGCGGCCTGCTCGATCCCGACGCCGCCGAGGGCGAGAGCCTGTTCGACCACACCGTCTGGTGCTTCGCCTCCGACGGCGACCTGGAGGAGGGCGTCAGCGGCGAGGCCTCCTCGCTGGCCGGCACCCAGCGGCTGGGCAACCTGGTCCTGGTCTACGACGACAACCGGATCTCCATCGAGGACGACACCACCGTCGCCTTCACCGAGGACGTCGGGAAGCGCTACGAGGCCTACGGCTGGCACGTCCAGCACGTCGACGACGGCGAGGACCTGGCCGCGGTCGACGCCGCCTTCGCCGCCGCCAAGGCCGAGACCGGCCGGCCCTCGCTCATCGTGCTGCGCACGGTCATCGCCTGGCCCGCGCCGAACAAGCAGAACACCGGCGCCGCGCACGGCTCGGCGCTCGGCGAGGACGAGGTGCGGGCCACCAAGGAGATCCTCGGCTTCGACCCCGCCCGGACCTTCCCGGTGGACGACGACGTGCTGGCCCACGCCCGCTCGGTCGTCGAGAAGGGCCGCAAGGACCGCGCCGCGTGGGACGAGCGGTTCGCCGCCTGGCAGCAGGCCAACGCCGACGCCGCCGCGCTGCTCGACCGCATGCGCACCCGCACCCTGCCCGAGGACTTCGGCGCGGCCCTGCCCAGCTGGGACCCCGACCCCAAGGGCGTGGCCACCCGCAAGGCCTCCGGCGAGGTGCTCGCTGCGCTCTACCCGGTGTTGCCCGAGCTGTGGGGCGGGTCGGCCGACCTGGCGGAGAGCAACAACACCGCGGTCAAGGGCGAGCCGTCGTTCCTGCCGGCCGATCGCCAGACCAAGATGTGGTCCGGCGGGCCGTACGGGCGCACGCTGCACTTCGGCGTCCGGGAGCACGGGATGGGCGCGATCATGAACGGGATCGCGCTGCACGGCGGCACCCGCGTCTACGGCGGCACCTTCCTCACCTTCTCGGACTACATGCGCGGGGCGGTGCGGCTGGCCGCGCTCATGCAGCTGCCGGTCACCTACGTCTGGACGCACGACTCCATCGGCCTGGGCGAGGACGGCCCGACCCACCAGCCGATCGAGCACTCCGCCGCGCTGCGGGCCATCCCGGGGCTGGACGTCGTCCGCCCGGCCGACGCCAACGAGGTCTCCGTCGCCTGGCGGACGGTGCTGGAGAACAACGACCGCCCGGCCGGCCTGCTGCTGTCGCGGCAGAACCTCCCGGTGTTCGACCGGTCGCAGTTCGGGTCGGCCGAGGGCGTGGCCCGCGGGGCCTACGTCCTGGCCGAGGCCTCGACCGGCACCCCCGAGGTGATCCTGCTGGGCACCGGCTCGGAGGTGCAGATCGCCGTCGCCGCCCGGGAGCGCCTGGAGGCCGAGGGCGTGCCGACCCGGGTGGTCTCGGTCCCCTGCGTCGAGTGGTTCGCCGACCAGGACCAGGCCTACAAGGACGAGGTGCTGCCGCCCACCGTCCGCGCCCGGGTCAGCGTGGAGGCCGGCGTTCCCATGGGCTGGCGGGAGTTCGTCGGGGACGCCGGCCGGATCGTCGGCCTCACCCACTACGGGGCCAGCGCCGCCTACTCCGTCCTCTACGAGCGGTTCGGTCTCACCGACGAGGCGGTCGCGGCCGCCGCCCGCGAGAGCATCGAGGCGGCGCGGTCCGGGAACGCCGTCCCGGCCGGCCCCGTCGCCGCCACCGGCGGCCTGCCCAACCCCACCGGCGACCGCTGACCTCCGAATCCCACCGAAGCAGAAGGGCCTGACATGGCACAGAACGAGAAGCTGGCCGAGCTGTCGTCGGCCGGGGTCGCCGTCTGGCTCGACGACCTCTCCCGCGACCGCATCCGCAGCGGGAACCTGCAGTCACTGGTCGACGAGCACTGCGTCGTCGGCGTCACCACCAACCCGACCATCTTCGCTGCGGCGATCAGCGGGTCGGAGTCCTACGACGACCAGCTGCACGCCCTCGCCGTGCGGAAGGTCAGCGTCGAGGAGGCGCTGCGCACTATCACCGCCGCTGACGTCCGCGACGCCTGCGACCTGCTGGCCCCGGTGGCGCAGCGGCAGCCCGGTGACGGCCGGGTGTCGCTGGAGGTCGCCCCCGGCCTCGCGCACGACACCGACGCCACGGCGGCCGAGGCCGCGCACCTGTGGTGGCTGGTCGACCGGCCCAACCTCTACATCAAGATCCCGGCCACCGAGGAGGGGCTGGCGGCCATCATCACCTCGCTCGCCCGGGGCATCAGTGTCAACGTCACCCTCATCTTCAGCCTCGAGCGCTACCGGGCGGTCATGGACGCCTACCTGTCCGGGCTGGAGCAGCGACTGTCCGACGACCCGGAGGCAGACCTGTCCGGCATCGCCTCGGTGGCGTCGTTCTTCGTGTCCCGCGTGGACACCGAGATCGACAAGCAGCTGGAGAAGGCCGGCGCCGACGCCTCGCTCAAGGGCAAGGCGGCGCTGGCCAACGCGCAGCTGGCCTACCAGGCCTACGAGGAGGTCTTCTCCTCCGACCGCTGGAAGGCCCTGGAGGCCAAGGGCGCCCGCCCGCAGCGCCCGCTGTGGGCCTCGACCGGCGTGAAGAACCCCGATTACCCCGACACCCTCTACGTCTCCGAGCTCATCGCCCCCGGCACGGTCAACACCATGCCGGAGAAAACCCTGAGGGCTTACGCCGACCACGGCAGCCCCGGCACCCCGGTGCAGAAGACCTACGACGCGGCGGCCGCGACGATGAAGGCGATCGCCGACGCCGGGGTCGACCTCGACGACGTCTTCCGGACGATCGAGGACGAGGGCGTGCAGAAGTTCGTCGACTCGTGGGACGAGCTGACCGAGTCGGTGCGTACCCGGCTGGAGGGCAAGGCCTGACCTCCGGGTTCTCGCGCACCAGCCGGGCCGGTGCGCGAGGACCCGGCGCCGTCTGGGCCGGAGGCCGAGGGGGCGCCCCCGGCCGGCGGTCCCCTGCGCCGCGCCGGTGCTCACCGAGCGGTTCCCCCGCCGAGACGGAGAATCGAAGCAGCTCCGCACTCCCCCGCCGCCCGGTGCAGCGCCGCGCCGGGCAGTGGCTCCCCTCCGACCTCGAGGACGGATCATGATTTCCAACCCGCTGCGCGATCCGCGGGACCGGCGGCTGCCCCGCGTACCCGAGCCCTGCGCCCTCGTCGTCTTCGGCATCACCGGGGACCTCGCCCGCAAGAAGCTCCTGCCGGCCGTCTACGACCTGGCCAACCGCGGTCTGCTGCCCACGAACTTCGCGCTCCTCGGCTTCGCCCGGCGCGACTGGGGGGACGAGGACTTCGCCGAGCTGGCCCGCTCCGCCGCGCAGAAGGCCGCCCGCACCCCGTGGCGGGAGGAGGTCTGGGAGCGGCTGGCCGGCAGCGTGCGGTTCGTCCAGGGCTCCTTCGACGACGACAACGCCTTCGACGAGCTGGCCGCCACCCTCGGCGAGCTCGAGGGGAGCCACGGCATCGGCGGCAACGCCGCCTTCTACCTGTCCATCCCGCCGGCGATGTTCCCGGTCGTGCTCAAGCAGATGCAGCGCACCGGCATGGCCGACAGCACGCCGGAGCGGTGGCGCCGCGTCGTCGTGGAGAAGCCCTTCGGCACCGACCTGGCCTCCAGCCGGGCGCTCAACGAGCTGGTCGACTCGGTGTTCAGTGCCGAGGACGTCTTCCGCATCGACCACTACCTGGGCAAGGAGACCGTCCAGAACCTGA
>JALYNA010000433.1 GCA_030773455.1 Actinomycetota bacterium | reverse complement strand
GCGAGCTTGCGCATCACGTTGCCGACGTGGAACTTCGCCGTCGTCGCCGAGATGTACAGCTCCCGGCCGATCGCCTCGTTGGACAGCCCGCGCGCCAGCAGGGTGAGCACCTCGCGCTCGCGGGCGGTGAGGTCCGACCCCAGAGCGGTCGCCGGGGACGGCGCCGGAGCGGCGAGCGAGCGCACCACCATCGTTGCGCTGTGGCGTGTCGAAGGCGCTCTCCCCACGGCGCACCGCCCGGATCGCGGCCACCAGCGCGACGGCGTCGACGTCCTTGAGCACGTAGCCGCGGGCGCCGCGCTGGATCGCCTCGAGCACCAACTGCTGGTCGAGGAAGGTCGTGACCACGAGGACGCCGGGGGCGGGGGTCGCGGCGGTGAGCTGACCGCACAGGCGAGGTGCCCGGCGAGCTCCGCCCACCAGCCGGCCTTCACCAGCCCGGCGTCGGTGACGACGAACGGCCGCTGGACCCCCAGCCGGCGGGCGGCCCAGCCGGCCTCGGACAGCGACCCCCAGCCGAAGACCACCTCCGGCACCAGGTACTTGGTGAACGCCGCGACGGCCGGCGCCGGCCGGGGTGCCGGCGCGAGGCCGGCCGGGCGGGCGAGCCGGGCCGGGGCCGCAGTGGTCATGGTCGTCCCGCTGGGGGAGCGCACGCGGCAGCGGACACGACGGCCTCCGGGGGTAAGGGCGGTGCACCCCACACGAACCCCGCCGTGACCGCTGTCACACGGTCCGGTCGCGCACGATCGACTTTTGCCGAGCCGCCGTTCAGCGGTCAGGCCGGGGCTCCGCCAGGAGCGCCGCCCGCCCCTCCATCCGGCCCGGAGCGCGAGCAGCACGACGAGCAGCGCGGCGCAGGCTCCGGTGGTCACCCACCACCACGGCGACCGGGTGACCGCGCCGACGGCCGTGACGGCGGCGAGGGCGGAGAGCACGGCGGCGCTCGGCGTCCGGTGCGCCCGGACGGCGAGCAAACGGGTGACCAGCAGGTCGTGGGCCGCGGCCCGCTCCTCGGGGTCCACGGGGACGGGCCGCGTCGGGTCGCCCGCTCGATCCGGGCGTACGCCTCGGGCGGCATCCCGCCGGCGTCCTCACGGAGCCGGGAGGTGGCGATCGCGCCGACGACGCCGCCGCAGAGCAGTCCGATGACCCCGCCCCAGACGAGCGCCTCGAGCCAGCTCTCGTCGCGGACGAACCGGCCCATCAGCACGAAGACGACGCCCAGCGGCACCGCCGACGCCAGGCCCATCGCCCACCACGGGGCGCGTAGCAGCCAGGCGCTCACCCGTCCTCCCCCCGCGGGTCGGCGAGCAGCTCCGCCCGGCGGGCCAGGTGGCGCGGCACCAGCAGCTGGAACGCCATCAGGGCCAGCAGGAAGGTCACCGCCAGCCAGGAGAGCGCCGATTGCTCCTGATCGCCAAGGGCCTCCCAGACCAGGAAGACCACGAACAGTCCCAGCAGCGGCAGCGCCCAGCGCCGCTGGCTCAGCAGCTGCTCCTGCTGGTCGAGCGCCACCCGGCGGGCCGTGCGGCGCAGCTCCCGGTCCTCGGGCACCGCCCCGCGCCGTGCCACCCTCGCGGCCTGACGGAGCTGGTCGGGCAGGACGTCGCCGGCGGCCTCGAGCAGGCGCCGGTTCATCCGCGCCGCGACCGGACCCATCACCGCCCCGAAGAAGACGCCGACCAGTACGCCCGGAGATCACCGCCTGGGGCCAGCTCTCCTCTGGAGGAACCGCCCGGCCAGCGTCATCCAGAGGCGAAGAGGCCGCCATTGACGAGAGAGAGGGCCCAGGTCGGGGCGGTGAGCAGCGAACTCCGCACCCGGCCATGGTCGGTGGGGCGGCGGAGGCGGGCCAGCCGGTCACCCGATTGGGCGAGCCGGCGTCGTCTCGCTCACCGTATGTGCACTCATCGTGGTCGCGAATCGGCCGGAGACCACGATGAGTGCACAGAGCGTGGGGTCAGCGGCCGAGCAGACCGCCCAGCCCACCGCCGAGCCCACCGCCACCGAGCTTGCTGATCAGGTCCATCGGGCTCAGGCCCAGCTGCTCGAGCAGGCCGGCGTGCTGGTCGGTGTCGACGGTGCCCGGCAGTTCTTGGTCGGCCTGCTGCGCCTTGGCGTCGTCGCCCTGGGAGCGGAGGAGGTCGAGGATCTGGTTCTTGTCGATCTGCATGGACCGGCCCTACCCGCAACCCGCCACCCCACGCCGCCGCTCAGGACGCCGAGCGCACGATCCGATCCGGCCGTACCACGACGGCGACCGCCCGCCCGCGCCGCAGCCACTGGGTGAGCGCGCCGTCGACGTCGGCGACGACCACCTCGGGCCCGGCCTCCGGCCGCACCGCCAGCCGCCCGGGGGCGAGCAGCCGCAGCCGCGCCGTCCCGGAGCCGAGGACGTCGTCCACCGGCACCTCCCGCCCACCGGCGAGCACGCGCGCGCGGGGCAGCAGCGAGCCCGCCAACCGCCGCCCGGCCGCGCCGCGGCGCACCACCAGCGGCCCGCGCCGCAGC
>JALYNA010000432.1 GCA_030773455.1 Actinomycetota bacterium | reverse complement strand
TCGTCGACGTCTGGGATGCGATGGCGTGCATCCGGGAAGTGCTGGTCAGCGGGGCGCACGAGGGCTACCCCACCGTGCGCGCCCGCGTCACCTGATCAGGACTCGGCGAAGACCACGAGGTTCTCGGTGGACGCCCGCCCGCCGACGAGGCGCCCCAGCCCAGGCTGCCGGCCGAGGGGGCGGCGCTGCCCACGCCGTCCTCGGACGTGCACGTCACGGTCGACGCGCTGGGCATGGACCTGCCCGTGCTGCCGCTGACCCCGCGCGGGGGCGCGATCAACCCGCCGACGCTCACCGCGGCCTACTGGATCGAGCCCTACGGCGACCCCGTCGGCTCGGCCGGGCAGGCGGACAACACGCTGTACCTCGCCGCTCACTCGACCGGCACCGGGGAGTACGGCTTCGACCCGCTGATGGAGGCCGACGGCGGGGGCAGCACCCTGCAGGCCGGCGACGTCATCGAGGTCAGCACCCCGCAGGGCACCGTCAACTACACCGTCGAGCGCACCGAGCGGTACGGCAAGGGCGAGCTGCCCGGCGCCACCGAGGTGTGGGAGGCCTCGCCGGGGCGGCTGGTGCTCATCACCTGCTTCCAGCGCGGCGGCGGCCGGGCCTCCACCGAGAACCTGGTGGTCTTCGCCGAGTCCTGACCCGTGGCGACGTGCTGGAACGGCCCTCGTGCAGGGCCCCGCCGCGAGTTCGCGAGTGGTGGGAGGCATGAAGGTCCTTCTTCAGGTCACCCGGGTCCGCTCGGTGGGGTAGCTCTCGTGCGCCCCGCTCGCCAGCACCTCGCGGAACAGCTCCATCGCGTCCCAGACGTCGACGAAGCGGGTGTAGAGGGGTGCCGGGCCGAGCCGGACGCGGTCCGGCGTCCGGAAGTCGGGGACCACGCCGCGGTCGACCAGCGCCTGGGTGAGCTGCCATCGCACGGATGGGCGAGGGTCACGTGCGAGCCGCGGCGGGCCAGGTCGCGGGGCGAGGCCAGCGCAACCCCGTGCGGGGCGAGCCAGGCGTCGGTCAGGGCGACGACGAGGTCACCGAGCCTGGCCCTTGGCCGCCAACCGGTCGATGCCGGCCTCGGCCACCAGCCGGGCGCCTACCTCGACCGCGGCGGTCGCGAGCACGGGCGGTGTCCCGACCGCGAAGCGCTCGATGCCCGACACCGGGTCGTAGGCCGGGCCCATGGCGAACTGGTCGCGCTGGCCGAACCAGCCCCAGATCGGCTGGCGCAGCTGCTCCTGCAGCTCCCGGCGCACGTAGAGGAAGGCCGGCGCGCCGGGCCCGCCGTTTAGGTACTTGTACGTGCGGCAGGTCGGCGCCGTTCGCGGTCAGGTCGACCGGCACCGCGCCAGCGGCGTGCGACAGGTCCCACAGCATGAGTGCCCCGGCCGCCCGCGCCGTCCGGGTCACGGCTCCGATGTCCGCCAGGGCGCCCGAGCGGTAGGCGACCGCCGACAGGACGACGACGGCGACCGCTCGTCCAGCGCGGCGGCCAGCACTGCCGGGTCCAGCCCCTCGTCGACGTCGGCCGGGACCTCCCGCACCGTCATCCCGCGCGCCTGCGCCACCCGGCGACGACGTAGCGGTCGGTCGGGAAGTCGTCGGCGCAGCAGACCAGCACGTCGCGGCCGGGCCGGGCGTCGGCGGCGGCCACCAGCAGCTTGTAGAAGTCGACCGTCGTCGAGTCGCTGACCAGGACCTCACCCGGGCGCGCGCCGAGCACCCCCTCGGCCAGCAGTCGCCGACCCGGGTGGCGGCACCGATCCACGACGACCAGGAGCCAACCAGCCCGCACGCCCACTCCCGCTCGACCACCGGCGCCAGCGCGGCCGGGGTGTCCACCGGCATCCGCCCCAGCGAATTGCCGTCCAGGTAGAGCAGGCCGTCTTCCCCGGCGCCGGCGAACCGCGCACGGAAGGCGGCCAGCGGGTCGGCGCCGTCGAGGGCCTCCGCGGCGGCCCGGGTCAGGTCCATCCGGTCCTGTCTACCGGGCTACGGTCGCGAGCCGTGACCTCGGGGACCCAGCTGCACGACCTGACCGCGCTCGAGCAGGCCGCCGCCGTCCGGTCGGGGGAGGTCAGCCCGGTCGAGCTGGTCGAGCACGCGCTGCGCCGGATCGAGGCCCTCGACGCCGGCCTCGGCGCCTTCCTCACCGTGACGCCCGAGCGCGCCCTGGCCGCGGCCCGCCATGCCGAGCGCCGGGTGCGCGGCGGCGGCGAGCTGCCGCCGCTGCTCGGCGTCCCGACCGCGATCAAGGACCTCAACAACACCGCCGGCGTCCGGACGACGTTCGGCAGCACCGTGCTGGCCGACAACGTCCCCACCGTCGACGACGCGGTGGTGACCCGGCTGGCCGACGCCGGGACGATCAGCCTCGGCAAGACCAACACCCCCGAGTTCGGCTTCCCCTGCTACACCGACAACGCTCTGGCCGGTCCGGCCCGCTGCCCGTGGGACCGCACCCGGTCGGCCGGCGGGTCCAGCGGGGGAGCGGCGGTCGCGGTGGCCGCCGGGATGCTGGCGATCGCGCAGGGTAGCGACGGCGGCGGGTCGATCCGCATCCCGGCGAGCGTCAACGGGCTGGTCGGCCTCAAGCCGACCCGCGGGCGGGTGAGCAACGCGCCGTTCGGCGGCGACGTCACCGGCCTGGGGGTCAACGGTCCGCTGGCACGCACGGTCCGCGACGCCGCGGCGATGCTCGACGCGATGGCCGGGCCGGTCGTCGGGGACCCCGCCTGGGCGCCACCGCTGCCGCCGGGGGAGACCTTCCTCGGTGCGGCCGACCGCCCGCCGGGCCGGTTGCGGATCGGCCGGTACCTGGAGTCGCCGATGGCCGACGCCGGGCTGGAGCCGGCGGTGCAGGAGGCGTTCGACGACGCGGGCCGACTGCTCGAGGAGCTGGGCCACCAGGTCGAGGACGTCCCGACCGGGCTGCTGGACCGCGACGTCCTGGTCGCCTTCGAGCGGGTGTGGAGCCTCTCGGGGACGCTGCTGCCGGTGCCGCCGGAGCGGGTCGGCGAGCTGCGGCCGCTCACCCGGGAGCTGCGGGCCCGTGGTCTGGCGCTGTCGGCGCAGGCGTCGATGGAGGCGCTCACCGTGCTGCGGCTGTTCGCCCGCCGCTTCATCACCGCGACCGACGGCTACGACGTGCTGCTCGCCCCGGTGACCACCATGACGCCGCGGCCGCTGGGCTGGTTCGACGCCGACGGGGACGGCGCGGCGGACTTCGAGCGGCAGAAGCGGTACGCCGCCTTCACCGCCGTCTTCAACGTGACGGGCCAGCCGGCGATCAGCGTCCCGCTGCACTGGACCGCCGACGGCCTGCCGGTCGGGACGATGCTAGTCGGGCGCCCGGCCGACGAGGTCACGCTGCTCCCGCTGGCCGCCCAGCTGGAGGCCGCCCGGCCCTGGGCGCACCGACACCCGCCGGGGTGGGACTGATCAGGAGAGTGCGGCCGGCTGCCGGTAGGTTGAGCGGCGTGACCGTCGTCGAGACCATCCTCGTCTACGCGGTGGCCCCGCTGGCCGTGGTGGCCGTCCTGGCCCTGCTCACCCTCGTCCCCGGACGGCCGAAGAAGGCGCGCTACAAGCCCGGCCAGCCGTGGGAGCACGAGCCGGTCTGGTACGAGCCGCACCCGGTGGGTGGCGGCGGCCACAGCGGCCCCACCGCGGCGCACGGTCCGGCCGGCGTCCCCGGTGACGGCACCACGGCGCTGGGCTCCTCCATGTACCCCGAGCAGCACGGCGAGCGCAACACCGGTCAGCCCGGTGCGCCCACCGCGCCGCACGTCGGGGGCGACGGCGCCCGCGGCACCCACGGCGCGCACGCCCTGGG
>JALYNA010000431.1 GCA_030773455.1 Actinomycetota bacterium | reverse complement strand
GCGCGGGCCGCTGCGCCCCGGGCGGCGGCGCGAGCGGCGGCAGGACGGGCGGCGGACCGGGCGGAACGGCCGGTGGGAGGGACCGACGTGCGGACTGCGGGCACTGCGGGTCCCCCGGGGTGTGTCGTCGTACGTGGCCGGCTCCACGGACTTCCGCGGTGCGCTGTGACCTCGTATCGACGGACGGGGGAACTCCCCGGAGGGAGGGGAGAGTCGCTCTCATCCCTCCGGGTGAGGGTGATCCACAGGTGGCACCCGATCGGCGTACACGCCGGCCGGCGGCGCGGTGCGTTCGGCCGGGGGCCACCACGCGCCGTGGTGATGCTCGAGCGGGATGCGCAGCTCGTCGCCGTCCTCGGTGGAGACGACGACCTCCACCCGGGTCACCCGCCGCCCGGTGCCGCCGACGCGGACGGCGCCGCCCGTCGCCAGCGGCACGGGCGGCAGCACCAGGTCGTCCTCGGGAGGGGGTTCGGACACGGGACTCCTTCCCGAGGACGGTGGTACGGACAGACGTGGCGGGGCCCATGCTGCCCGACACGCCGAGGTCCCGTCGTCCGGGGCGGACGACGGGACCTGGCGGCGAAAGGACCCCGCTGCCCCTACCGGCTCGCAGGCTCGCGGCGGGACCCTGCAGCGAGGCCGGGGCTCAGCGCTCGCTGATGGGCACGAACGGGCGCTCGGTGGCTCCGGTGTAGACCTGGCGCGGGCGACCGATCTTGGTGGCCGGGTCGGCGATCATCTCGCGCCACTGGGCGATCCAGCCGGGCAGCCGGCCGATCGCGAAGAGGACGGTGAACATCGGGGTGGGGAAGCCCATCGCGCGGTAGATGAGGCCGGTGTAGAAGTCGACGTTGGGATAGAGCTTGCGCTCGACGAAGTAGTCGTCGGAGAGCGCGATCTCCTCCAGCTGGCGGGCCAGGTCCAGCAGCTCGTTGTTGCCGCCGAGCTTGGCGAGCACGGCGTCGGCGGTGTTCTTCACGATCGCCGCGCGCGGGTCGTAGTTCTTGTAGACCCGGTGCCCGAAGCCCATCAGCTTGACGCCGGGCTCCCGCTTCTTCACCCGTTCGACGAACGCCGGGATGTCCCCGCCCTCGCGCTGGATGGACTCGAGCATCTCCAGCACCGACTGGTTGGCCCCGCCGTGCAGCGGGCCGAACAGGGCGTTGATCCCGGCCGACACCGAGGCGAAGAGGTTGGCCTGAGAGGAGCCGACCAGCCGGACGGTCGACGTGGAGCAGTTCTGCTCGTGGTCGGCGTGCAGGACGAACAGCATGTCCAGCGCCGCGGCCAGCTCGGGGTCGACCTCGTAGGGCTCGGCGGGGAAGCCGAAGGTCATCCGGAGGAAATTCTCCACCAGGCCCAGGGAGTTGTCCGGGTAGAGGAACGGCTGGCCGACGGACTTCTTGTACGCATAGGCGGCGATGGTGGGCAGCTTGGCGAGCAGGCGCAGCGTCGAGATCTCGACGTGCTTCGGGTCGAAGGGGTCCAGCGAGTCCTGGTAGAAGGTGGACAGGGCGCTGACCGCCGAGGACAGCACCGGCATGGGGTGGGCGTCGCGGGGGAAGCCCTTGAAGAACTGCTTGAGGTCCTCGTGCAGCAGGGTGTGCCGCCGCAGCCGGGAGTCGAAGTCGGCCAGCTGGTCGGCGGTCGGTAGCTCGCCGTAGATCAGCAGGTAGCTGACCTCGACGAAGCCGGCCCGGCCGGCGAGCTGGTCGATCGGGTAGCCGCGGTAGCGCAGGATCCCGGCGTCACCGTCGATGTAGGTGATTGCCGAGGTGCACGCGGCGGTGTTGACGAAGCCGATGTCCAGCGCCACCTGACCGGTGCTGGACAGCAGCTTGCTCGTGTCGAGTCCGTCCGCGCCCTCCGTGGCCGGGACCACGCGCAGGGGCAGTTCTCCACCGGGATGGCGCAGGGATACGTCGGGGTTGCCGGCCGCAGGTGCGCTCGCTGTTTCGTTCATCACCCCCCGACGCTACTCAGCTACCGGGCAGTAGGGTCCGCCGCCTTCCCGGACGCAGTCGGCGAGTGGGACGCCGCGGGACGGCGGGCACCCTGACCCACGGGGAGCGGAACGACCCGTGCAGCGGCCGTCCCGCTCCCCGCGGGTCACGGGTGGGTCATCGACAGGACGTCGAGGGCCTCGTCGAGCTGCTGCTCGGTGAGCTTCCCCTGCTCGACGTAGCCGCGCTCCACCACCACCTGGCGGATGGTCTTCTGCTCGGCCAGCGACTGCTTGGCGACCTTGGCCGCCTCCTCGTAGCCGATGTACTTGTTCAGCGGCGTCACGATGGACGGCGAGGACTCGGCCAGCTCCCGGCAGCGTTCGACGTTGGCGGTGATCCCGTCGATGGTGCGGTCGGCCAGGATCCGGCTGACGTTGGCCAGCAGCCGGATTGACTCCAGCACGTTGCGCGCCATCAGCGGCAGCGCGACGTTCAGCTCGAAGTTGCCCGTCGTCCCGGCGAAGGCGACGGCGGCGTCGTTGCCGATCACCTGGGCGGCGACCTGGATCGTCGCCTCTGGGATGACCGGGTTCACCTTGCCCGGCATGATCGAGCTGCCCGGCTGCAGATCGGGCAGGAAGATCTCGCCGAGGCCGGTGCGGGGCCCCGAGCCCATCCAGCGCAGGTCGTTGGCGATCTTCACGAGGCTGACAGCGATGGTCCTGAGCTGGCCGGAGGCCTCGACCAGCCCGTCGCGCGAGCTCTGCGCCTCGAAGTGGTCGCGCGCCTCGGACAGCGGCAGGTCCAGCTCGCCGGCCAGCCGCTCGATGATCGCGGCGGCGAAGCCCGGCGGGGTGTTGATGCCGGTGCCGACCGCGGTGCCGCCCAGCGGCAGCTCGCCGATCCGCGGCAGCGAGGCCTGCAGCCGCTCGACACCGAAGCGCACGGCCGCGGCGTACCCGCCGAACTCCTGGCCGAGGGTGACCGGGGTGGCGTCCATCAGGTGCGTGCGCCCGCTCTTCACCACCTCGGCGAATTCCTCGGCCTTGCGCGACAGCGCGGCCCCGAGGTGCTCCAGGGCCGGGATCAGCGTGCGGACGATCGCGCGGGTGGCGGCGATGTGGATGGCCGAGGGGAAGACGTCGTTGGACGACTGCGAGGCGTTGACGTGGTCGTTCGGGTGCACCGGCGAGCCCAGCGCCTCGGTGGCGAGGGAGGCGAGCACCTCGTTGGTGTTCATGTTGCTTGACGTCCCGGAGCCGGTCTGGAAGACGTCGATCGGGAAGTGGTCGTCCCACTCGCCGCGGGCCACGGCCGCGGCGGCGGTGCCGATCGCGTCGGCGATCTCCTGGGGCAGGACGCCCAGCGAGGCGTTGACCGCGGCGGCCGCTCCCTTGATCGCGGCCAGCGCGGCGATCAGCTCCCGCTCGATCGGCGTGCCGGAGATCGGGAAGTTCTCGACGGCGCGCTGCGTCTGCGCCCGCCACTTCGCCCACCCGGGGACCCGCACCTCGCCCATGGAGTCGTGCTCGATGCGGTAGTCCGTGCCGTCGTGCTGTGCGACTGAGTTCTCAGGGGGCATTGCTGCAGCTCCCGGTGTGGTGGTTGGTGACAGTGCTCCAAGAGCGACCCTAGATGCCCGCGAGGTCCCGGATGGGACCGCTCCGACGTGGGAGGGGTCGGGGCGGGGACAGCAGACCCAGCATGGGGCATCCACCCGGTCAGAGGGGAGCGCATGTCCCAGCCGCAGCAGCCGTCCGACGCCGTACCGCCGTCCGGCTGGACGCCGACGGCCCCGGACTGGGTGGCGCGGACCCCCGCGTGGCCCGCACCGGCTCCGCTCCCGCCGGCTCCGCTCCCGCCGGCCCCGCTCCCGCCGGC
>JALYNA010000430.1 GCA_030773455.1 Actinomycetota bacterium | reverse complement strand
TCACGCGAGGGCCCACCAAAATCAGCGACCAGCAGGTCAAGGGTTAAACGACAAGCTGAGTCCGACCGTCGCACCCGCCGCCAGGGCCACTTCTGGGGTGTTCCTCGCGCTCCGGGAATTCTGCAGGACGCCGGGAGGGCGAGGAACACCCCAGAAGAGGTGCGGGTCAGCTCAGTGGCGGACCGGGGTGAGCCCCAGCGACATCCCCGACAGGCCGCGCTGGCGGGTGGCCAGGCCGTCGGCGATCCTGCCCAGCGCCTGCGCCGCGGACGACTCGGGGTCGGCCAGCACGACCGGCGCACCGGCGTCCCCGGCCTCACGGACCCGGGTGTCCAGCGGGATCTGGCCCAGCAGCTGCACCCGCGCGCCGAGGGTGCGGGTGAGCGCGTCGGAGACCGCCTCGCCGCCGCCGGAGCCGAAGACCTCCATGCGGGAGCCGTCGGGCAGGTCCAGCCACGACATGTTCTCGATGACGCCGACCACCTGCTGGTGGGTCTGCGTCGCGATCGCGCCGGCCCGCTCGGCGACCTCGGCGGCGGCCAGCTGCGGCGTCGTCACCACCAGGATCTCGGCGTTGGGCAGCAGCTGCGCGATGGAGATCGCCACGTCGCCGGTGCCGGGCGGCAGGTCCAGCAGCAGGACGTCGAGGTCGCCCCACCACACGTCGGCCAGGAACTGCTGCAGCGCGCGGTGCAGCATCGGCCCGCGCCACACCACGGGGGTGTTGCCCGGGGTGAACATGCCGATCGAGATCACCTTCACGCCGTAGGCCTGCGGCGGCATGATCATGTTGTCGACCTGGGTCGGCTTGTCGTCGACCCCGAGCATCCGCGGCACCGAGTGGCCGTAGATGTCGGCGTCCACGACGCCCACCGACAGGCCCTTCTTCGCCAGCGCGGCGGCCAGGTTGACCGTGACGCTGGACTTGCCGACGCCGCCCTTGCCTGAGGCGACGGCGTAGACGCGGGTCAGCGAGCCCGGCTGGGCGAAGGGGATGACCGGGTCCGGGGCGTCGGTGCCGCGCACGGTCCGGCGCAGCTCGGCACGCTGCTCGTCGCTCATCACGTCCAGCTCCACCTGGACGGAGGTCACACCGGGGACGGCGGAGACGGCCTGGGTGACCCGGCTGGTGATCGTCTCGCGCATCGGGCACCCGGACACGGTCAGGTAGACCTCGACCCGGACGGTGCCGTCCTCGGCGATCCGGACGTCCTTGACCATGCCCAGCTCGGGGAGCGGCCGGTTGATCTCCGGGTCATGGACGGTGGCCAGTGCGGCGTTGACGGCGTTGAGCGCCGGCGCGCCGGTCAGCGGGGCGGACATCGTGTGCGTCTGTCTCCTTCGACATGAGACCCGGTCCGGTCCGCCGAGGAGCGGCGATGACCTGCGTTCACGGGCCTCCCGCCACTGTACGGCGGTCGCGCGGGCCGGCCGTCGTCCGGAGGGTGATCTGCTGCGCAGCCGCGCCGGCTCAGCCGACCGGCACGGACGCGGTGGGTGTCCTGGGGCCGGCGCACACGGAGTTGCGGGTGGCCTTGGCGCGGTAGAGGTGCGCGTCGGCCTCGGCCGTCAGCCGCTCCGGGAGCGCGTCCTGCCCGGACGCGACCGCCACACCCAGGGACAACGTCAGCGCGCCCGGCCCGGCGCCCGGCAGGCCCAGCTCCAGGGCGGCGGCGCGCAGCTCCTCGGCCAGCGCGACCGCGCGCCCGAGGTCGGTGCCGGGCAGGAGAACGGCGAGCTCGTCACCGCCGAGGCGGGCGACGACGTCCCCGGCGCGGACGCGGGCGGTCAGGGCGCCGGCGATCAGCCGCAGCGCGTCGTCCCCGCCGCCGTGGCCGTGCAGGTCGTTGACCTCCTTGAAGTGGTCGACGTCGGCGAGGACCACGGCCAGCGACGCCCCGGTGCGGCGGGCGGCGGCGCAGGCCGCCGCCAGCTGGGCGTCCCACCGGCGGCGGTTGGCCAGGCCGGTCAGCGGGTCCTCGTGGCTGAGCCGGTCGAGGCGGGCCAGCAGCTCCCGCGTGCGCTCCTGCTCCTCGTCGAGGCCGGCCCGGGCGGTCGCCTCCAGAGTGGCCAGCCGGTACCGCTGGTGGTGGGCGACCACGCCGACGACCGACGCGGTGGCGAGGTAGAAGCCGCCGGCGAGCACCTCCTGCACCGGCATGGACGTCGGCGCGGTGAGGACGGCGACCCCGAATGCCGCCCAGGTGACGGTGACGAGGGCGCCGGTGCACACCGCCCGGGCCACCATCAGGCAGCCGCTCGCGAAGAGCGCCAGGGTGAAGCCCAGCAGGTAGAACTCCACGCGCTCCACCCGGGGGACCATCCAGGCGATCTCCGCCTGGACCGTCGCCAGCACGACGCAGGTCAGCAGCCCGGGCTGCCGGCGGCCGAGGGCAGGCGCCAGAGGGCCCACACGGCGATCAGCATGGGGACCGTGCAGGCCAGCCGGACGGCGACGAAGCCCGGGGCCGCCTGCGGCTCGAGCAGCACGTCGAAGCCCGACCAGGCGGGGGCGAGGACCGTCGCCAGGGCGGAGGTCCACAGCGCGGACTCACGCCCCTGGGCCAGCCGGTCATCGGCGAGGGTCGGCCGGTGCTGCGGCGGGGCGGCGGTCACGCCTCTCCATCGGAACCGGGCGGTCCGGTCTTCAGCGGTGTCCCCCGTCGGAGGGATGCGGGATCGGTCCGGAGGCCTCGCTAGCCTCGCCGAGGTGTCCGCCGCCCGCACCGCCACCCTCCGCGACGCCGTCGGGCTGGGGCTGGCGGTGGGCCTCTACGGGGTGGCCTTCGGTGCCGCCGCGGACGCCGCCGGCCTCGACGTGTGGCAGGCCCTCGTGCTCTCCGCGCTGATGTTCACCGGGGCCTCGCAGTTCGCCCTGGTCGGCGTCCTCGGCGCCGGCGGCAGCGGCCCGGCCGCGATCGGCAGCGCGCTGCTCCTGGGCACCCGCAACACCGTCTACGGCGTCGGCTGCTGCCGCTGCTGCGCCCGGCCGGGGTGCTGCCCCGGGTCGGTGCCGCGCACTGGGTGATCGACGAGACGACGGCGCTGGCGGTGGCCGCGCCGGACCGCCGGCTGGCCCGGCTGGCGTTCCTCGTCGGCGGCGCCACCCTCTACCTGACCTGGAACGCGACGACCGTGGTCGGCGCGCTGGGTGCCGCGGCGCTCGGCGAGACGGCGCAGGCGGCGTTGGACGCCGTCGTCCCCGCGGCGTTCCTGGCGTTGCTGTGGCCGCGGCTGCAGCGCGGTTTCCCCGAGGCGGCGGTGCAGCGGCGGGTCGCCGTGGCCGGTGCGGTCGTCGCCCTCCTGCTCACCCCGGTGGTGCCACCGGGTGTGCAGGTCGTCGCGGCGGTGGTCGCCGTGGCGCTGGCCGGGCGGCCGGGGGCGGCAGAGGTGCCGCGGTGACCGACGGGACGCTGTGGGCGGTCGTGGTCGCGGCCTCCGTGGGCTGCTACCTGCTGAAGCTGGCCGGGCTCTCGGTGCCGGCGGCGTGGGTGCAGCGGCCGTGGGTGACCCGCGTCGTCGACTTCGTCCCGGCGGCGCTGCTGGCCGCGCTGGTCGCCGTCCAGGCCACCACCACCGGTCCGGCGCTGGTGGTCGACGGGCGGCTGGCCGGGCTGGCGGTGGCGGCGCTGGCACTGGCGCTGCGGGCGCCGTTCATCGTCGTCCTGGTGCTGGCCGGGGCGACCGGGGCGCTGGTGCTCGTCCTCACCCGCTGAGCGCCGGCCGCCGGGTCAGCCCGCCGGCTCGTCGGCGGCGGCCTCGTCGGAGCGCAGCGCCGACCACCGGCGTGCCGGGGATCCGGACGCGCGCCGCCCGGTTGGAGGAGCTGCGCTGGACGGCGACCGAGGACTGGGCGGAGGCGGAGCTGGCCACGGGTGCGGCAGGCGCCCTGGTCCCGAGCTGACCGCTCTGGTGGCGGCCCACCCGCTCCGGGAGCGGCTGCGCGTGGCGCTGGCGACCGCCCTCCACCGGGCCGGGAGACAGCCGGACGCACTGCGGATCTGCGCGGAGGGCCGCGAGCTGTTGCGCGAGTCCCTGGGGCTGGATCCGGGGCCCGGGCTGCGGTCGGTCGAGCGGGCGATCCTCCGCGACGACGTGGCCGCGCCGGCCGCTTCCTCCCCGGCGGTGCCGACAGCCGGCGCGGGGCCGGTCGGCCCGCCCGGGTCCCTGACCTCCTTCGTGGGCAGGCGGCAGGAGGCGGGGGAGGTCCACCGCCTGCTGCTCGGTGCCCGGCTGCTGACCCTGACCGGCTCCGGCGGTATCGGGAAGACGCGGCTCGCCATCCACGTGGCGTCGGCTCTGACCGGCGCCTACGACGACGTCTGCTTCACCGATCTGCAGGCCGTGCCCTCCGGGGCGGGCCTCTGGCCGGCGGTGTCGGCCGCCTTCGGGCTGGGGCAGCGCGGCACCGATCTCCCGGCGACGTCGAGCGCCTTCCCTCCGAGACCGCCGGTCGCTGCTCGTCCTCGACAACTGCGAGCACGTCGTCGAGCAGGCCGCGGAGCTCACCGCGCACCTGCTCACCGCAGCGCCGGGGCTGCAGGTGCTCGCGACCAGCCGCGAACCGTTGCGTGTCCCCGGCGAGATGGCATGGGACGTCCCGCCGATGGGGATCGGCGGCACCGTCCCCGGGACCGACGACGGCGACGCGCTGCGCCTGCTCCGCGCCCGTGCCGAGGAGGCGCACCCGGGGACACCGCGGACGCCGACGATGCCCTCACCGCTCTCTGCCGGCGCCCCCAGGTGCGGCACCGTCACCTGCAGCACTACGCCGCGATGGCGAGCGGCGCGGAGGCTCTGCACACGGAGAGGTCCGTCGAGGTCCTGCGCAGCCTGGACGACGAGCAGGCGGAGCTCTGGGCGGCCGCCGAGTGGGGGCCGGAGGTGGAGCCGGTCCCTGCCGTGGCGATCACCGCGGACCTGTGGTGGTACGCCTTCCTCCGCGGTCGGCTGGGCGAGGCGCGGGTGCGGCAGGAGCGTGCGCTGGCGGTCTGCCCGTCAGACCGGCCCGACCTGCGCGCCGGCGTGCTCCCCCGACTCCACCGCCTCCACCCACTCCGCCCCCGCCCGCTGCGCGGCCGACACCGACGAGGACAGCGCCTCCGAGGCGCCGTCGTAGTCCCCCCGCGCCCACGCGGCCTGGCCGATCCCCGCGTAGGCGAGCGCCTCGTACTCCCCGTCTCCGAGCTCCCCGGCCAGCTGCAGGAGATGGGCGTCCGCAGCGATGACAGCGTCGAAGTCCCCCTCCGCGAGGACGACGGCGGCCACGCCGCGGCCCTGCCGGCGCGGGTCCACGGCGATCGGGGAGAGCCGGGCCCGGCGCTGAGCCGGGCACGCGCGGCAGTCCGGGTGGCCGACGGCGTGGGGGAGGCCATGGCCCGCGCCTTCGCCTCCGACGTCCTCGCCGGTCTGCTGCTGGAGGGAGGAGCCCTCGACTCGGCTCAGGAGCACTGCGTCCGAGCGCTCGGCCTCTACCGCGATGTCGGTTACCGCGAGGGGGAGGCCTCGGCGCTGCAGCGCCGGGGAGACATCGCACAGGATAGGGGGGCTGTCGCCGAGGCTGTCACCTCCTACGCCGACGCCTTCACCGTCGCCTCCCAGCTGGGCCATCCCCGGGCCATGGCGCAGGCGGTCGAGTCCCTGGCCGGTGCCGCGGCGGATCGGGCCCCGGAGTCGGCCGCGGTCCTGTTGGGCGCAGCCGCGGCGATGCGCGCGGAGATCGGGGCCACGCCGTCCCCGGCCGCCATCCGGAGTCGGGACCGGTGCGCCGACGCCCTCCGCAGCCGCCTGGGTGCGGCCACGTTCACGGAGGCGTGGACCACCGGCCGGCAGCTGCGGCCCGTCCGTGCCCTACAGGTCACCCGGCGGTTCCTGGACCAGCTCAGCGACGGCTCCAGGTAGGCCGATCTCGGCGAGGGGTCGCCCTTCATCGTCGTCCTGCTGCTGGCCGGGGCGACCGGAGCACTGGTGCACGTCCTCGCCGGCTGATCGTCAGCAGCCGCCGGGGAACCGGCGGCGGGAGGCGTCCTCCTGGGCCAGGCGGCGCAGCGCCAGCAGGACCGGTTCCAGCAGCACGGTGTGGACGACCACGAACCGGACGGCGTCGACCAGGGAGGCGGTCGGGACATCTGTGACGTCCTGCTCGCCGATGCGGCGGGCCGCCTCGGCGTAGCGGTCGAGCAATGCGTCGCTCGGAGGGGCGCCGGCGGCGCGCAGCGCTTTCAGCGCGCCGGCGAGCGCGCGCAGGACGGGGAGTCCTCGGCCACCTGCCACCCCCGGCGCCGCAGGACGGCGCGGGCGGTGTCGAGACCGGGTGGGCCGCGTTCAACCGGCGCGCTCGCAAGGTCCGGGGGCGGTCGGGGTCTGGCACGAGACCTACGAGGGCGCCCGGGCCGAGACCGTCTACGTCGACCTACCCGTCCAGGGCCTCGCCGCCGCCACGTCGGCGCGGCCGATCACCGGGCGACTCGACCGGGCCGCGGCCCGCCTGGCCGGCTGAACGGCCCCCTCCAGGGCACCCCCCCGAGCTTGCGAGGGTTGGGGAGGAAGGGGTCCCTTTCAGCCCCCGTCGCGAGCCGCGGCCTCGCGCTTCTTCCTGGCCTTCCGCTCCCGGCGCTCGGCGTCCTCGGGGCTCTCCTCCGTCAGCCGGTTGAGCTCGCCCCGGATGAAGTCGCG